>JACQPM010000080.1 GCA_016207475.1 Methanobacteriota archaeon
CTCCTCTACCCATACCTCACCTCTGGATAGGCTTATTAGACCGGTTATTTAATGGTTTTCCATGAGGCTGGGGGTCATGGCCGAGGGGCCCCAGGAGGGCTTCGACCTGGTCATCTGCGAGATCAAGATGTCCAGCGGGAGGGTCCTGGAGCCAGTGCCCGGCATCTACAACGCCATCAACTGCCTCGCCGACAACCGCGCGGAGCGGCTCCATCCCGAGGATCTCGCCTTCTCGGAAGAGGGGAGGGCTACGCGGCGGAACCTGAGGAGGGACTCGGCCTGGGTCTGCCCCACCCACCCCCAGTACCGGTATAGGCTTTTGGATATCATAGAGAAGGCCTCGGGGGTCGGCGAGGGGATCGTCCTGGAGTCCCTGGGCTTCCCTGGGGAGGGCTACTGCACCTGCCTCCGCTGCCAGGCGGGATGGAAGGCGAGCAGCCTGGGCTGGGAGGATTGGAAGTGCTCCGTCGTGACCGAATTCGTGGCCTCGGTGAGGGAGCGCCTTGGGAGGATGAACTTGGGCCTCAGCCTCCACCCGGACCCCATCACCCCCAGGGCCTACGGCTACGACCTTAGAGCTCTGTCGGAGTATACGGACTTTTTTATCGCTCCGCTCTACGCCCGGTCCTACTCCACCGCCTACTGGGTCGGGCTCCTGGCCAAGGCCTACCGCCTGCTCCTAACGAAGCCCTTCTACACGGCCCTCTACGCCCGGGTCCCGGAGGAGGAGCTCTACAAGGCCGCGGCGACTGCCGCGCCATACTCAGACGGGATCGTCTTCTTCGGCGATGTCGATAAAGCCAGGAGGGTGGCGGGGAAAATCAGGCCAGCAACCTCGCCAAACGCCCGCCGACCCTCTCCCTGAGGAGCCTGTCCAGCGAGAGCCTGCCGGACCCGTTTATCGCCAGGTAGAGGGCCATCATCAGGAGGGAGAAGACGAACTCGATCCCCACCTTCCCGCCGGCCACGACGAAGAAGCCCTGGGGGAGATGGACCTTGACGAGGGCCACGGCCATGTCTATAGCTATCAGGGCCGCAGCCAGCCTTGTGAAGAGGCCCAGGAGGAGGAAGAGCCCGCCGAAGAACTCCACGAAGATGACGATAACGGTGAGGTAGGGCGGGATGGCGAGCCTCTGCTGGAAGAGCTGGATCGCCCCTGCGAAGCCGGGCCCCCCGAACCAGCCCAGGAGCTTCTGGGCCCCGTGGGCGAAGAAGATCACCCCCAGGGCGATACGGAGGATTATGAGGCTGTCGTCCCTCTGCACGGTACCACCTTTATCCCCACAGATATTTATAAATATCATCCCCGGTGAACCTCCACCATGCAGTGCCAGTGCGGCTACGAGATCAAGGTGGAGCCCAGGAACATCCGCCTCGGGAAGGGGAAGACCAGGTACCTCCTCTGCCCCCGGTGCAAGAAGCAGACGGAAGTGCCCTACGAGCAGGTGAAGAGGTTCGACCTCCTGGTAAAGCGGTAGCATGGCCTACCAGGGCTTCACCCCGGCCAACACCGTCGTATACGCCCTCCTCTTCCTGGCCCTCCTCCTGGGGACCGTCCGCCTCTTCAGGACTTTTCGCCCCGACCTCCGCCTCTTCTACGCCTACTTCGTCCCCTTCGTCCTCCTGGGCTCCGGCCTCCGGGTGATGGGGGACCTGGGCCTCCTCTCCTCCCCCCTCTTCGGGAATATCGGTATCTACGCGTTCATCTACGCCCTCCTCCTGGGGTCCATCCTCCTCGGGAGATGGTCCACCAGGTTCGGACTGCAGGAGCACCACCTCCCGCTGACCCTGGCCTCGGTAGGATGCGTCTACGTGGCCCTGCGCCTCCTCCCCCTCTCCTGGCAGCCAGAGCCGCTCCTCCTGGCCCTCCTCCCGACCCTCGCCCTGGCCTCCGCCCTCTACCTGGCCTTCCCCCGGCTGGGCCTCCGCCTCCTCGACTCGAGGGTGAACCTGGCCATCTTGGCGGCCCACCTCCTGGACGCCACCACCACCTACCTGGGGCTCACCCTCTACGGCCTGCGGGAGGAAGTCCTCCTCACCCGGTTCCTGGTCTCCCTGGACCCCCTCCTGATATTCCCTCTCAAGGCCGGGATCGTCCTGGCGGCCCTCCACTACCTGGACGACCTGGAGGACGAGGTATCGAAGACGCTCCTCAGGGCTGCCTTGCTGGGCCTGGGCCTGGGCCCCGCCGCCCGCAACCTCCTCCTGGAGATGCTCATCTAGCGGAGGGCGAGGAGGATACCTCCCAGGTATCCGACGAGCCCTCCCAGGAAGACGGCGGGCATGGCCGGATAGGGCCTGGCATCCCCGCCCCTGTGGGCCATAGCCAGGAAGAGCCCCAGGGCCGTGGTAGTGGTGGAAATGGCCAGGAGGGCCGAGGCCGCGTTTCCGTCTATGTAGAGGGCCACGGCCAGCCCTGTTGCCAGGATAAGGTCCCCGAAGCCCAGCTGGGCCTCCATCTCCATGGGGCGCGGCTCGGGCTCCGTGTATCTGACGGAGAGGGCGAAGGGGATCTGGTGGGCCTCCATGGCAGCCGCTATCCTGACGATCTTCCTGGACCTCAGGACGAAATAGTAGTCGAAGAGGGAGAGGACGCCCAGGAGGGCGAGGACGGTGGCGGAGGAGAAGTAACCAGCTACGCTGGTTCCCACCAGGGCGCAGAGAGAGATGCCGAGGGCGTTCCTGACCTGGATCTTCCACCTCCCGGTCAAGAGAAGGAACGGCGGTAGGAGGAGGGAGGCGATGAGGAGGGCGTACTCGAAGGGTGCCACAGGGACCGGCAGCCCCAGGGCCAAGAGGACTGCGCCCAGGATCTGGGCCACGACGACGAGGCTCAGGATCGCCATGCCATAGACGAGGTACTTGAGGAGACGCACCAGGAGGCGGGAGCGGAAGAGGGCGAGGTATACGTTCACCACGACGAGGAAGGCCACGGGGAGGATGAGGAGCGGTATCCAGTTTCCGCGGTAGGGAGAGAGGCTCCTGGACTCTTCTTTGATGAAGTGCTCCTCAGAGCTTCTCTCCACCTCGAAGACGAAGGACTGGAAGAGGACGCCCGTCGCCTGGGTGAAGGCGAAGAGGATGAGGATCCCCAGAGCCCCCCGCTTCCAGCCGGCCATGGACCTACCTCTACCCCTGGGCGTATAAAGGCCCGGTAACCTTTTTATTCCAGCCGGCCCATGGGAGGACATGGGTTTCATCGAAAGATACTTCCTGGACCCCATAAGGTACGGCACCGGCTACAACATCGTCAACACCCTCTTCTATGCCGCCGTCCTGGGGCTCCTCGTCCTCTTCACCGTCCGCCTCTTCCGGCGCCTGGAGCTGAAGCTCGACGGGAGGTTCTACTCCTTCTTCATCCCCTTCGTCCTCCTGGGCTCCAGCCTCAGGGTCCTGAGGGATATGGACGTGATCACCTCCAACCTCTTCAAGACCCCGGGGATATACGCATTGATATACGTCCTCCTCCTCGGCTCGATCCTCCTGGGCCTCCTCCTCCGCCGTTATACGGGCATCCCATACCACTACCTCCCCCTGGCGGTGGGCTGGATCGGCCTGGCCTGGGCCCTGAGGGGTGTTGCGGGACTGGGCCCGAAGCCGGGGCCGCTCCTCGTGGCCCTGGCCATCGCGGCTGGCATAACTGCCTCTGCGTACTATATCCTCGGGCGGGCGGGGCATTCTTTCCTAGATGATAAAGTGAACCTGGGGGTCCTCTCGGCCCACATGCTCGATGCCAGCGCCACCTTCCTGGGCATCTCTTCCTACGGCCTCGTGGCCCAGCACGTCTTCCCCAAGGCCATCATCGGGGCGACCCACCCGGCGGTGATGTACCCCCTCAAGCTGGCCGTGGTCCTCCCCGCCATCTACTACCTGGGGGAGCTGGAGGACAGGACGGCCAGGGATATCGTAAAGGCGATCCTCCTCACCCTGGGCCTCGCTCCCGGAGCCAGGGATATCCTGATGGTGATGGTGGTGGCATGACCAGGGAGCGGTGGCGCAGCAGCTTCAGCGAGTGGTACAACGAGGTCATCGAGAGGGCCCAGATCCTGGATGTGCGCTATCCCGTCAAGGGGCTCTACGTCTGGTTCCCCTATGGCTTCCAGGTGAGGAAGCATGTCCTGGGGGTGATAAGGCGGCTCCTGGAGGAGAAGGGGCACCAGGAGACGCTCTTCCCCCTCCTCATCCCCGAGGACGAGTTCGCCAAGGAGGCCCAGCACATAAAGGGCTTCGAGGACGAGGTCTACTGGGTGACCCACGGCGGTTTAGAACCGCTGAACGTCAAGCTCGCCCTGCGGCCGACCTCCGAGACCGCCATCTACCCCATGTTCAAGGTCTGGATACGATCGCATTCGGACATGCCCCTCAAGATCTACCAGGTGGTCAACACCTTCAGGTACGAAACGAAGCACACCCGCCCCCTCATAAGGCTCAGGGAGATCACGACCTTCAAGGAGGCCCACACCGCCCACGCCTCCTGGGAGGACGCCGAGGGCCAGGTCCGGGAGGCCGTCGGCATCTACAAGGCCTTCTTCGATGCCCTCTGCATCCCCTACACCGTCAGCCGCCGCCCGCCCTGGGACAAATTCCCTGGGGCCGAGTACACCACGGCCTTCGACACCCTCTTCCCGGAGGGGAGGACCCTCCAGATCGGGACGGTGCACAACCTGGGGCAGAACTTCGCCAGGACCTTCGGGATCACCTTCGAGAATTTGAAGGGGGAACAGGAGCACGTCTACCAGACCTGCTACGGCATCTCGGACAGGGTGATAGCCTCCCTCCTGGTGGTCCACGGCGATGATAAAGGGCTCTGCCTCCCGCCCGTGGCAGCGCCGATCCAGGCCGTCATCATACCCATCTGGTTCAAGGGGAAGGGCGACGAGGTCAATCAAGAGGTGGCCAGGCTCAAGGATGAGCTGGCCGGGTTGCGAATACACGTGGACGGCCGGGAGCTGAGGCCCGGGAATAAATTCTACGACTGGGAGCTGAAGGGCGTCCCCCTCAGGATCGAGGTGGGGCCCAAGGACATTGCCGCTGGACAGGTGACCGTCGTCCGGCGGGACACCGGCGAGAAGGGCGCGCTCCCCAGGGCCGGGATAAAGGAGGGTATCGAGCGATTGCTGGACGATATAGCCACCAGCCTCAGGGAGAGGGCCTGGAAGGAGATGGAGTCCCGCATCGCCAAGTGTGCCAACCTCGATGAGGCCGCCCCCATCCTCAAGGAGCGGGGCGGTATAGTCCGGGTGGATTGGTGCGGTGACGAGGCTTGCGGCAAGGCACTGGAGGAGCGCCTCGACACTGACATCCTGGGGACGATAGAGGAGCAGCCCAAGGGGCTATGCGCGGGCTGTGGCCACGAAGCGAAGCACGTCATCCAGCTCGCCAGGACCTTCTAGGGACCCCCCTTCATGTTGTAGTATACCCAGAGGGACCCCACGACCAGGAAGACGGCTATCCCCAGGAAGAGGGCCCTGGTGACCCCCACCCTGGGGGCGAAGTATATCACCGCCAGTATGTAAGGCACCCACACCACCGCGCTGGTGTAGAGGGCCGACTTGGCCGTCGCCACCACCGACTCGGGGCCTGCCGCCCGCCCGATGAAGTAGAAGGAAATAACGGTCACGGCCGGGAAGACGATGACGAGGCCCGAGAGGAAGGGGCGGCCCATCTCGGCCATGAGGACCACCAGGGTCACCGTGAGCCCACCGGTGAGGAAGTAGGCCAGATAGCGGAGCATGGTGGCGATTCGGCGGAAGGGGTTAATTAGGTTTGGGTTGGGCTGGCTTTGCACCCTCAAAACATAAGTTTAAATATAGTAGAACTCCTTTATGCTGTTAACAAAAAGGGAGTGAAATGGCGAAAGCAGTTTTCATTCTTCCATTGGTTTTGCTGTTTGGCCTCTTGCTGTCGCAAACGGTTGTTGCGCAGTCCGCATGGACATGGGAGAACTATGAGGGGGTCACGCGGTGGCACGTGGACGTCAAAGACGATGAGACCGGGTGTGGCGGCGGGGACGTCATGAAGTCTTATGATGTAGTCATACAGCACCATCGGCAGACTGTGGACATAGGGGACATGGGCCACGGCAAGACACAGGGGTTTTTCACCGGCAATTGGCTCACCATGCCTGCCAGGACCATTCGCGATGGCGCAGGCTATTCAAAACTCTCTGTTGCGGACCTGGATTTTTTCTCTGATTGCTCTAGATTCGTCGGGTACTATACTTGGCAGTATGCTGATTCCTCCATGAGCTGCAGCGGCAACACCAAAGTGTGGGGAAAAAGGTTGGACGGCAAGGGATGTCCTGCAGTAGCGCAGAAAAGCGCTGAGCAGCAGCGCCAAGAACTCGCTGACATCCGCGCGAATCCGGATATTGCGAGCAAGGAGCGCAGATACAAGGAGATCCTCGAGAAGGATCCAAAGAACTTCTGGGCGAACTGGGACATGGCAGAGCTGAGGAAGAAGCAGGGGAATTACAATGAATACTTCAGTTACTTCAACAAGGCGGCCAGCAACGAGAACATCTTTGCGGACACGCGCGAGAAGTTGAAGAAGGAAGAGGCCAGGCGTCTGCGCCTTTCAGAATTCCCAACGGCGGGCAAAAGCCCTATACTGAGGATTGAGCAGGGCGAGCTGGACAACTGGTGGAGGACCCCGATCTACAATGTGAACGTTCCGAAAGAAGTGACGGCTGGCAAGGGGTGGGGTATAACGATCTGGAGGTTACTCGTACCGGAAGACAAGGCGAATAACATGGTGAATAAGGCCATATACGAATAGGGATTAAATATGACAACGGACATAAGAAGCCGGAAGGGAGCCAGGAAGCAGAAGCACAGTGAACGCTTGGCTATTCTCGCACCCGGACTGCTGCTCCTGGTGCTCATCGCAGGGTGCGTCTCGCCTTCTCCGCAACCACCTCCGACCCCCCCGCCAACTACTCCCGCGGTTGCCGCTTGCACGACGAAGGAGTGCTTCATCTCCTCGGCTAATGCCTGCAATGAGATCGATCTAACGCTCACCGAAGATGCCGGGGTTATCAAATACTCATCCTCAAAGGACTGCGTCTTTACAAAGACTCTGGTCACTGCGAATGCAGACGAGACCCAGGAGATGAAGAGCCTCCTCCAGGGAAAGAGCTTGACGTGCAGATACGAGAAGGGAAAGTTCGATCCGAGATGGGTCACCTCGCTGATCTACGGAACCGAGTACTGCGAAGGGGAGCTGAGGGATACCCTCGCGGAGCTGATAGCGTTCCTCTGAGCTAGCCCGACCCCAGGAACTCGACGATGGGAGCCACAAGGGTTATATAGACGCTAGAGCTGTGTGAAATCAATGGCCTTGGTGAGGGTGAAGTTCATCGTCTCTGGGGAGGTCCAGAAGGTCGGGTACCGGTTTCATGTCTACTTGGAGGCCCGCAAGCAGGGCATCACCGGCACGGTGGAGAACCTGAAGGATGGGACGGTCAGGGTAGTGGCCG
Source organism: Methanobacteriota archaeon (assembly GCA_016207475.1). GTDB lineage: Archaea > Hydrothermarchaeota > Hydrothermarchaeia > Hydrothermarchaeales > JACQPM01 > JACQPM01. Next base: position 7,478 of record JACQPM010000080.1, read on the forward strand.
AGGGCGAGGAGGAGGACATCCAGATGTTCCTGGAGGCCATCAGGATCGAGGAGCACCCCATCTGCGTGAGGGATATCGAGCCGGTGTCGGAAGAGGAGATAAAGAAGAGGGCCCACAGGGACTTTGCCATAGTCCGGGCAAGAGGAGAGGGGGATCCCGCGGTCCTGGACAGGCTCGATCTGGGGATCTACCACTTCCGGCAGATGGCCGGCCGCATGGACTCCGTGGAGAGGCACAAGGTCTCGCAGTATCTGGAGGAGACCTCCAACCACCTCGCGGAGATCTCCAAGACGAACCAGAAGACCGCCGAGCACCTGGCGCATCTCACAGAGCTGGTGGGGAAGATAGCCGAGGAAAAGGCTCAGCGAAAGTAAAGACCGCCTTACCGGCTGAGAACTGTTTGGTGCAAAATTATTGGCTGTCGGTGGGCGACTAAATGAACCTGGATGGAGGGGGCTCTGGCTTCAAGCATCTATCGGCATATGAGATCATCGAGATTCACGATGACCTGATAGCCGAATTCGGGGGAGAGCGCGGGGTCATATACGAGGGGGGTATTTACTTCGTCCCTGAAAAGGCGGCTATAAAGAGGTCCCTCGAGGCGGCCGCCGCAGTCTACCTCTTCGAGATCATCACCATGCACCCCTTCCTCGATGGGAACAAGAGGACGGGCCTATCCACCTGCGGTTCCTTTCTCCTGGCCAATGGCTTTTACCTCGATGTGGATGCCGAGGAGGGGAAGAGAATAACTCTGGAGATAGCGCAGGGAAAACTCAATTATGAAAAGACTGTAGAATGGATAAGGAAAAGCCTTAAAAGATTATAATTTAGCCAGTTCCTCGAGAAGTTTCCTGTTCTTCTCCTTGAACTTCTTATAAGCCTCCCGAACCTCTTCCTTCGAGGCATACTTTATCTTGAGCCTGGTCTTCTCGACGGCCATCTTACCCTACCTCTCGGGCCTAACGAATAAAAAGGTTTCGTGGAGTTCCTCCCTACGCGGTAGGTGCCCCTCTCCAAGAACTCGACGATGCCGTGGTCCCGGAGGACCTGGAGCTGCTGGCGGATCTTGGGCCTGACGTGCTTGTTTCTAGGGTGGAGTTCTGCTAATCGACTCTCAAAAGTGTAGACATCGGAAAGGGTGAAAGTTTCGTCCAATTTTCTCACACAAGCCAGCACATCGGCGAGCCAGCCACGAGAGTGAACCGACTGCTCCCGCAGGAACAAGAATCGATTCCATGTGTCTCTCACTTCACGTCTTGGCACTTCACGTCCATCGTCTATGAGGGGGATTCGTGCATCCAGAGGCAGATTGCCCAAGAGGATGTTGGAACCTTCCCAGCCACTCCTCCGCGCACCTTTCGTGAGAGGAGGCCGGCGTTCAATCATAGACTCGGACATAAAGTGTTTCGGGATCGTGAAGAGGTCCTGCACCATGTAGACCTTCGGATCGTACTGGAGGAAGAGGTAATTTGGTATGGTGCCTCTTCTCAAAGCCTCGATCTTGTGCTTGTAAGCAGAGTTTGCAACACTATACCCAAATGGCTTGGAATGGCTCTTCAGCTGATATTTTTCTTCGCAGTTGGAGCAAGTGAAATCGATCACAGGTTTGCCCGGGTGCATTGCATCTAAAGTATCAGACGGACAAGCAGGGCAGTACAGATTCTCCTGCGCCCACCGCTCAGTCAAGACCCGTGCTATCTGTGAATGGCTTTTGTAACCGGCAGCCAGTTCTGGTCTCAGTTCCAGCTTCACAGAGCCAGATTGTCGCTCTTTCGATCTAAATGTTTCGGTTTTGTTCGCCTCTAACTTAGTTACATTAATTGGTAACAATCTTTAAATACTGCTTTTTAGATCGATCCAATCCTTTTAGCACGATTAAAAGGTATTCAAGATCGAAATTGACCTTCTTGCGTGCTTGGGATTTGAGATGCGCGAAATCACCCACGCCGACTACCGCTCCTTCCTCAAGGACCACAAGGAGGTGGAGATAGAGAGCGTCAGGGTGAAGCTTCCGGAAAAGTGGCCCGTCTCCCAGTTCGCGCCCAAGGACTACAAGCCCGAGACCACCACCGTCTGGTCCTTCCCGGACCGGGGGGACTGGGCCACCCACGCCGGGAACTACAGGGGCAACTGGTCCCCCTACATCCCCCGCAACCTGATAGAGAGGTACACGGGGAAGGGCGACCTCGTCCTGGACCAGATGATGGGCTCCGGTACCACCCTGGTGGAGTGCAAGCTCCTCCAGCGCAGGGCCGTGGGCGTGGACATAAACCCGGACGCGGTGATGGTGGCCCGGAACAGGCTGGCCTTCGACTACAGGCCCCTCGACGGGTACGAGGAGCCGGAGATAAAGACGTATGTAGGGGACGCCCGGCACCTCGACAGGATCGAGGATAACAGCATAGACCTCATCGCCACGCACCCGCCCTACGCCGGGATCATAGCCTACTCCAACCAGAAGGTGGAGGGCGACCTATCGAGCTTCAGGAAGGTGGCGGAGTTCGTGGGGGAGATGGGGAAGGTCGCCAGGGAGAGCTTCCGGGTCCTCAAGCCCAACAAGCACTGCGCCGTCCTCATAGGCGATACCAGGAGGCACAAGCATTTTGTTCCGATAACCCCCAGGGTCCTCCAGGCCTTCCTGGAGGCGGGCTTCATCCTCAGGGAGGACGTCATCAAGCTCCAGTGGAAGATGAAAAGCACGAGGGAGAGGTGGCGCGGCAAGTACGACTTCCTCCTCATCGCCCACGAGCACCTCTACGTCTTCAGGAAGCCCGGCGAGGGGGAGAGGACGACGCCCTTCAAGGAGAGCATGAAGTGGTGGTAGCTCTCGCGTTATTTCCATACCTTTGCTGAGGATACCCAGCCGGGAACTTTGGGATGGAGCTGACGAGGGAGGAGGAGGCGATCCTCAGGGGCGAGGAGGGCGAGGGCTACCAGAAGGCCATGGAGATCCTGGTGGCCCTGGGGAAGGTCCAGGGGGCCCAGAGGCTGATACCGGTGCGGAGCGCCCAGGTCTCCGGCGTATCGCCCATGACCATAGGGGAGGCAGGGATGGAGTTCCTGAGGGACTGGGCCTCCTCGGGCGTGAAGGCGCGGATATACGCGACCCTCAACCCGGCGGGGGTGGACCTCAAGAGCTGGCGCTCTTTGGGCTACCCGGCGCCCTTCGTAAGGATGCAGGATAAGATCCTGAAGGCGTACACGGCAATGGGCATTGTGCCTTCGTGCACCTGCACCCCCTACCTGGTGGGCAATCTTCCAGCCCCGGGGGAGTCGGTGGCCTGGGCCGAGTCCTCCAGCGTGATTTATGCCAATTCTGTCCTCAACGCTAGGACGAATCGTGAGTCCGGAGTCAGCGCCTTGGCCTCGGCCCTGCTGGGCAGGACGCCGTACTCGGGCCTCCATCTGGATGAAGATCGCAAGCCCACCTTAGCCGTGGATGTTACAGCCCCCATGAAAGACATGGCCGACTACGCGGCCCTGGGCTATGCCATTGGCAAGGAGCATGAGGGCGTGCCGCTCTTCCGCGGATTGCGCCCGGGGATGGAGGAGCTGAAGATCCTCGGGGCGGCCCTGGCGGTGGGCCCTATATCCATGTTCAGGCTGGGCGAGAAGACCAAGCTCGAGACCATCGAGTTCGATAAGGCCGGGATGGAAGAGGCCTACGCCGGGCTGAACACCACCGACGAGGAGCCGGAGCTGGTCTGCGTCGGATGCCCCCACGCCAGCCCCCGGGAGATGAGGGACCTGGCAAAGCTGAAGACCAAGAGGAGGGTATGGGCCTTCACCGCGAGGCAGAACAAGGTGCGGATCGGAGGCAAGAACCTGAAGGTCGTCTGCGACACCTGCATGGTCGTCTCGCCGCTCAAGGACCTGGGGGTGGAGATCGTGGGGGTCAACTCTGCCAAGGCCGCCTACTACTGCGCCCATTTATCCAAACTCAGGGTCAGGTTCGGGCCCCTGGGCGAACTCCTGAGATGAGGATCCTCGTCCTGGGCTCCGGCACCAGGTCTCTCGCCCAGTCGGCTAGGCGGGCAGGCTACGATTTTTTCACCCTGGACTTCTACGGGGATCGGGATCAGAAGGCGATCTGCGAGAATTACTCGCTCCACCACGACCTGGGCGGGGAAGACAGGATGGAAACGCTCTGCGACCACGCCAGCCGCATGGCTTATACTCACCTGGTCTACGGCTCCGGCCTAGAGAACCATCCGGAGCTGGTGGAAGGGCTCGCGAGGGGGCGCACGCTCCTGGGCAACGGACCAGGGGTCCTCAGGCGGGTGAGGGGGTGGCGGACCTTCTCCGGGGGACTGAGGAGGCTCGGCCTGTCCTTCCCAGAGAGCGAGGTCGTAGGCCTGGAGGAGGGGCTGGAGGTCCTCGCCCAAGAGCCTGGGAGGTGGCTGATAAAGCCATTGAAGGGGGGCGGCGGGAGGACGATATACGATGGGGCCCAGCAGCTGGAGCTGGAGGACTGGGAGGTGCTCCTCCAGGAGAGGCTCAATGGCACACCGGCATCGGCCTCGGTGGTGGCCACTGGCGGGGAGGCGTGGCTCGTGGGGACGACGGAGCAGCTGGTGGGGGATGGTAAGAGGCCCTATATCTACAGGGGGAACATAGCACCTCTGAAGGCGGATGGAGAGGTATTGGAAGCGATGGAAGAGACATCCATCGCCATCACCAGGGGGTTCGGCCTCGTGGGCTACAACGGCTTGGATTTCATGATAGTGGGCGCTACGCCATACGTCCTGGAGGTCAACCCGAGGCCTACGGGGGCCATGGAGGTCCTGGAGAGCGCCTACGGCGTCAATCTCTTCGACCTCCATGTGAAGGCGTGCCTCCATCACCTGGAGGAGGTCCGGATAAAGCCCGGGGGCAGGTTCTACGGGAGGGAGATAGCCTTCGCCGACGGCCCGGCCCCCTTCCCGGGGGAGGTGCCCCGCTTCCTGAGGGACGTGCCCCACCCCGGCGAGGTAGTGCCCAGGGGCGCACCGATCTGCACCGTCCTGGCCTCGGGAAGGACCAGGCAGGAGTGCCTGCGCCTCCTGGGTGAGAGGGGGAAAAGGTTAAAGGGGCTGCTGGAGAGGGATAGGGCATGATCATGAGGGGGCGCACCATCTCCAAGGGGAGGGCCGAGGGCGTTGTCCTCGCCACGAGGGAGCCCCTCAGCTTCCTGGGCGGGATAGACCCCGAGACCGGCGTTGTAATAGAGAAGGGGCACGAGCTGGAGGGGAAGTCCGTCCGAGGGAAGATCTTGATCTTCCCCTGGGGGAAGGGCTCCACGGTGGGGACCTACGCCCTCTACCAGATGAAGAGGAAGGGGACGGCGCCGGCAGGGATAGTGAACACCAAGGCCGAGGGGGTAGTGGCCGTTGGAGCGATAATCTCAGGGATACCCATGATTGACAGCCTCGACGGAAACCCTCTCACCCTGCAAGGTAAGCGGGTTTATATGGACGCCGACGAGGGCTACCTGGAGGTGAGGGGTTGAGGAGGCCCTTCGGCGAGGTGGAGGAGGTCACCCCCGAACTCCTGGAGGCCCTCCGGATGAAGGTGGAGGAAGGGTTCGTGGTCCTCCAGTCCACCGTGGGCGAGAGGGGCGTCACATTCCGGGTGGAGCCGAGGTACCCCCACAAGGAGGCCTTCTCCAAGACCCTCCGGGTCCTGGAGGCCAGCCCGTACCTCCCCCTCTACCGCCGGTCCGGGTCCGAACTGAGGGTCCAGATCGCCCAAAAGAAAGGGGGGAGGAGAGGAGAGCTCAGGCCTGCCTTGTACGCCCTCCTCTTCCTGGCCACGGTCATCACCACGACCCTGGCCGGCTACACCATCTGGGCGGAGGGGGACCTGGGGGGCTCCGTCCTCTTCGCCCTCGCCCTCATGGCTATCCTGGGCCTCCACGAGCTCGGCCACGCCCTCATGGCCCGGAGGAGGGGCATCGAGGCCACCCTCCCCTTCTTCATCCCGGCCCCGCCTCCCATACCCTTCGGGACCTTCGGCGCCGTTATCTTCATGAACTCCCCCGTGCCCAACAGGCGGGCCCTTTTTGATGTCGGTGTGGCTGGCCCGTTGGCGGGCTTCCTGGTGGCCCTCCCACTCCTCGTCCTTGGGATCAGCCTTTCGCATGTGGCTTCCCCTTCCTCAGCCCTGGGGGGTGAATTTCTCCTCGGGTCCTCCATCCTCTTCATGGCCCTGGCGAAGCTCGCCTTCGGCGACTTCGTCCTCCTGGACCTCCACCCCCTGGCCGTGGCCGGATGGATCGGGCTCTTCGTCACCTCCCTCAACCTCCTCCCCATGGGGCAGCTGGACGGCGGGCACGTGGTGCGGTCCCTCATGCCCAGGCACTACCGGAAGGTCTACTTCGGAGTCGCCCTGCTCCTCCTCGTGGCCGGCCTCTACTGGCCGGGCTGGTTCTTCTGGGCCTTCCTCGTCTACCTCGTGACCAGGATGGACCATCCGGGGCCCCTGGACGATGTCTCGGAGCTTGACCTCGGAAGGAAGCTCGTCGCCCTCCTGGTCCTCCTCATCCTGGTCCTCTCCTTCATCCCGACGCCCATCGTCCCCACGGAGCTCCTACCCGTCCAATAGGGATAAATAGTTCGTAGAACAAACCTTATAGGAGGTCGAAGACCTTGGGAGACGATTTCCGGTTCATAAAGAAGTCTGAAGTCCTACCGGAAGGTAAGGATTCAGACATCTGTACCCAGTGCAGGGCCAAGGGGCTGAACCTCTGCACTTTGGACGAGGTCTGCCAGCTCCGGCTGGCCCAGGCCCTGGGGAAGGAAGGGGAGGAGGTCTCGGAGGCCCTGGAGCTCGCCAGGGGGGAGGGGCTCGTGGACGTCCGCTCCGTGAGGGCCCGGGGGAGGAGGCCCAAGAAGTTCGTCAGGATCACAGACCGGGGCAGCTTCCTCTTCGGGGTGCTGGGAAGGAAGTAGTTGCGGCTCTGGTTTTGGTAATATGGATAAAGGAGATGGAAAAAGATCGGATGTTAGAGGAACCAACTCGGGAGCAAGTAAAGGCACGGCTGGACCATTGCTTGGCCCTCCTGCTTCGTAATGACATTTATCTCCTACAAAAGGATGTTCACGAACGATCAATCTCGCACCGCTTGGCGGTTTACTTAGAGGATGCATTCAAAGGCTGGGATGTCGATTGTGAGTACAACAGAAATCACAAAGATCCAAAGCGACTAGTGGGAAGAGTGTTTCCAGATATCATCGTTCATCAACGTGGTCCGGATAATAACTTGCTCGCAGTCGAGATGAAGAAAAGTACAAACAGTCATGTTTATAATGATGATCAAAGACTGCTCGATTTTAAAAGTACGTTGGGATATCGCTATGTTGTGTTCTTAAAATTCAAAACTAGTTGTGAAGACGCACACGTGGAAGCCGAAAGATGGTTTTAAAGTCTTGAGCCGCTTTGAATCGCGTCCTCTTCGCCTCAAGATAATGTGTGCATGTAGTTGATCAGGTGCCAGATCTCTTCTGGCTTCAACAGATTCTCGTAGGGCAGCATCTCCTTCTTGAAGCCCTTCATGGTGACGTAGTAGAGCTCCCCGTCCGTGCGCTCGTGGATGGCCCTGGTCAGGTCCCCGGGCCTCTTCCCGAGGCTCTTCTCGAACTCCCCCTTCCCCTCCCCCATCTCCCCGTGGCAGACGGTGCAGTAGATAGCATAAAGCCTCTTCCCCTGGGCGACGGAGGCGTCGGTGTGGGGCACGGGGTTCTCCATGACTATGTACTCCTTGGGAACATCGAGGGGCGGGAGGGGCTCCTTGGCCGTCCCCAGGCAGCCCAGGAGGAGGACCGCCACGATGAGGAGGATAAAGAGGCGCATGGTATCGGCATGGCCGAAAGGGATTAAATACTTTTTGGAATAGAGCCGAGGAGACCTGGTTAATATCTCCTCCTTCTTAGGGCCCATAGCCCCATAGGCAAAACTGCCAGGGCCAACAGGGCCGTTGGGCCGCAGACGCCTCTCCTGGGCACTCCTCTCTCCGCATAGGTCAGGGCCAGCCTTTTCATGTGCTCTATGTGCTCTTCGTCCGAGAGGACCCCCGGGGTGCTGATGGCGTCCCAGATGTCCGCCTGGTCCATGAGCTGATGGCAGCCCATGCAGACCCCGGTCCGCTCCATGCTGTCGCGCATCTCCTTGGGGAGGGGACCCTCGAGCCTCCCCCAGTGGGAGCCGACCGTCTGGAGCTGCTTCCCGTCCCTAGTGACGATCTGGCTCCAGTCGAAGTCCATCCCCGGGATCTTGGCGATCTGGACCTGGCGCTTCTCTGGGATGATCTTCCCGTTCTCATCCTCCAGGTCGACGACGTAGTCCTCGGTGGACTTCAGCTGGTACCGGCCCCCCTGGATGCCGTAGCCGAGGGCCTTCTCGCTGTTGTGGCAGCTCTCACAACTCCTGGCATCCCTCGCGGCGGAATGGGGCTGGACAGGGGCCATGTCCATGCCCCGGATGCCGTCGGGGCCTATGGCCTGCTTGTTGTGTTCGAGCGTCTGCCCGTCCTTCCCGATGACGGTGAAGGTGACCTGGCAGCCTGGTATCAGCGGCGTCACCCTCCCTTCCCCGTTGATCCCGAGGATCGGCTCTTCCCAGCGCAGGTATGACCTCGTCTCACTGATCTTCCCCGGCGATTTCAGGGACCGATCGGCCTTCCCCAGGGGCGCGTCGGCGGTCTCACCGCTGGGGGTCCTCTCGTTCCCGGTGAAGATCCAGTCCGTCCCCTTGGAGTCCTTCGAGTAGTCGACCGTAACGTGGCATCCGTAGCACTGGGGCGCCCAGTCGGCGTGGCAGGAGTAGCATTCCATCTTGTCCATGTGCTTCGAGACCTTGTCCATGGCGACGGAGGCGTCGGGGCTCTTCCACTTATTCTCCTTCTTGAGGGTCTTTAGGACCGGGACCTCGAAGTCCACGCCGGTGGCGGAGTGGACGATCACCTTCTCACCCCTCCTCACGACATCCCCGAAGGGGTTCCCCCGGGCTGTGAGGAGGTAGCCGTCCTCCTTCGCGTAGAAGGTGGCGAGGGCCTGGAAGTCCAGGAGGGTGTCGGTGGTGCCCCTCGGCCGGTCACCGATCCCTTTAGCGAACTCCTCGCCGTACCCAAGGGGGAGCTCCCAGGGGTACTTGTCGGGCGTCCCATGGCAGTCCGCACACTCGATCTCTACCTGGGCCAGGGTGGTGCCGAAGATGTTCCCGTCACCGTGGATGTCGATGCTGGTGTGGCAGTCCTGGCAGAGCATCCTCCCCCTCGGGTTCTCGGGCCTGCTCTCCATCTCGTGGTGGAGGTCCTCCTTGATGAAGAGGTACTTCTTGCCGTGGAGGTCCGGCTCAGTGCCACCGTCCTTGGTGAAAGGGGAGCCGTACTCGAACTCCATCAGCCCCTGGTAGGTCACCCCTATCCGCTTCCCCCGGTTGTGGCAGGAGTTGCAGGCCTCTACTGGGATGCCCTTCCCTGCCTCCCTCGTCCCGTAGATCCGGTGCTTCAAGAGGTGGCCGGGCTGGTCCTTCGGGATCGTAGGATCGTTCCCTTCGTAGAATCCTTCATTGCTGTATAGGATGTGGCAGGCGGAGCACCCCATGCCCCGGTAGTCGCCGCGCGCCTCCTTCCCCCTCACACCCACATGGCACCTCTGGCAGTCGTGCCTCGCGTACGTATAAGCCGCTAAGTTGGGCTGCTTTTCAACCTCCTCTGGAGTGAAATAGGGGAGCTGTTTGAGGCGGTCTACGGCGAAGAGGTTCGGTACATCAGGGTCGTCGATCAGCTTTTTGATGTAGGCCTTGTACGCGTCGCTGCCCACGAGGGGGACCGGCCCATCGGGGTCGTCGAGATCGTAGTTCCCGTAGAGGGGCGTTCTATCCTTGGCATTTTTAAACGCCCCCCATGCCCACTCGTTCCCCTGGATCTTGCCGGCCTCGGTCTGCATCAGGGACCTCATCAGCGTGTAAGGCTTCTCCGGGTGGCAGCCGGCCTGCCCACAGGTCTTGTCCACGATCCAGATGGACCCAGGGTCCCTGTAGAAGGTCTCGGCAGGGAGGTCCGCAGGCGCTCCGGTGTGGGCCTCTCCCTTCGTCTTTGCCTTCGGGTTTCCTCCGTGGCAGACCACGCATCCGCCCTTCGCCTGGATGGCGGCCAGCATGATGGCGCCCTCCTCCATGATGGGCTCGATGCCTTGATGGCAGCCGGCGTCGTCGCACGTAGTCGGATCTTCCAGTGCAGAAGCTGAAGGGACCAGGAAGAGAAGCAGTGCAGTGCCGATGAGCAATGAGTACCTGCGTATTTTCCCCACCCTTCTCTCCTCGTGGTTCTAATCCCTATATATTTGTTTTGATATGAGGGAAGGGACAGTGCCCCAGGAGCCCCCTTGAGATACGAATTTATTCATGGAACGCCATAGCAGGTCTTGACGATGCTCGGCAGAGACGTTCTCCAGCTGGCCCTCAGTTTTGTCATTTTTGGAGGCGCTGCCTACTATATGAGGGCTAAGGGCGTGGAGCCGGGCTCTCCCTTGGGACACGGGATCGGCGTCCTGGGCACGCTCCTCATCTTTGGCCTCCTCCCCTACTACAGCATGCGGAGGCGAATGGAGAAGATGAAGGAGATCACTACCGAGACCGTCCTCGACGCCCACGTCTTTTTCCTCGTCAGACTACTGTTCGTGGGAGCCCTCAGGGGCCGGTCGATGAGATGGCTCTTAAAGATGCACATACTCATGGGCCTCATCGGCCCCGCCCTCGTCGCCGCCCACACGGGCCTCCGCTTCCATGGTCTTGCCGGCCTCAGCGCCTTCCTCATGCTCGTCGTGGTGGCGAGCGGATTCTTTGGGCGCTATGTCCTCGGGCGGATTCCCGGCGTCACCATCGAGGCAGAGCTCCACCTGCTGGAGAGAGACAAGAAAATTGCTCTAGAGGCCGCCTCAGTGGAGGAGATCGAGAGGCTGGAGACAGAGATGCGAGAGCTACGTGCGCAGCTGAAGGCGATACGGCACGCCAAGGAGCTGCTCAGCAACTGGAGGGCGGTGCACATCCCCCTCACGACGCTCTTCTTCATAACTATGATACTCCACGTAGTCAGCGTCTTCTACTACTGAGGTGACGAGGTGAACGTCCGCTCCCTGCTCATCCTCCTCTGGATCCTTGTGATCCCCCTCCTGGGCATCGCCGCCAATGCGCCGCAGCTCTTCATGCCGGAGAAGGTGAGCACTGGGCATGCGGCGTTTGAGGAGGACTGCAGGGCCTGTCACGTCCCCTGGAAAGGGGCCCCAGAGCAACGCTGCGCAGATTGCCATGGGGAGGAGCGGCCTATCATCGATCCAAAGACGCACGGCGCGGAGTGTCGGAGCTGCCACTTGGAGCACAGGGGCAGGGTAGTGAGGATCGCCAAGTTCGACCACGCAAAGGTGGCCTATGAGATGAGCGCAGATCACGATAGGCTCAACTGCCGCGAGTGCCATGCTGAAGGCTACACCAGCTTCTCTGCCCGGAGTTGCGCAGACTGCCACTCTGAGCCAGAGGTGACGAAGATATTCGATCTATCCGGGCACGTCGACTTCTATGGCGCCGCTTGCATCCAATGCCACAGGAGAGTAAGCGCGGATCTGAAACGCTTTGACCACGCCTCAACAGGCTACCTTATCGTCGGAGGGCACTTCCGCCTCGACTGTAAAGAGTGCCACCCGGAAAAGTTTACGAGGTTCACCTGCAACGGGCCTTGCCACGAGAAGGAGGGACCGTAGCACGGAGGCCGAAGAGGAGAGGTGCGTGGTATCTGCATCCCCGAGAGGTGTTAAATACTTGGGGTCGCTCGCTTGATGAGGAAGTAGTAGAGGAGGGCCCCGACGATCGCTGTGAAGAGTATCGCCATTGCCCAGAGGGGCTTGGCATATCTCCCGCCCATAGCGAACCTGTCCTTCGGCCTCCTCAGGCAGTCTATCAGGGCCCAGACAGAGAAGGCGACCAAGAGAGCAAAGGCTGAGAGCGCCAGAGCCCAGGAGGGCTGGGAGTGCAGGGGGAGGACGAAGGCGCTCAAGTAAAGAACGGCCAGCAGGACCGCCGAGACGGCCAGGTTCTCCACTCTACCCATCGATGAGATGTTGTTGGCGAGGATATTTATATCATCCCCCTCCCTCTCCTATCGTGCTCGACGCCCACTGCCACCTCTCCTTCAAGGCCTTCAACAGGGACAGGGATGAAGTGGTGGAGAGGGCCAGGGGGGTCCTGGGCGGCGTCATAGACTGCGGGGCGACCCTGGCCACGATGGAGAGGTCTTTGGACCTCTCGGCCAGGTACGAGGGCTTCGTCCACTCCACCCTGGGCCTCCACCCCTCCTCGCCCTTCGATCCGGCGGTCTTCGAGTATATCGAGAAGAATATAGATAAGGTCGTGGCGCTGGGGGAGACGGGCCTCGATTATCACTACGCCAAGAGCGAAGGGGAGAGGAGGGCCCAGCTGGAGACCTTCGGCAGGTTCGTGGAACTGGCTAGAGACTACGACCTTCCCCTGGTCATCCACTCCCGGGAGGCTGAAGGGGCGGTCCTCGACTATCTTCTGAGCCAGCGGGTGGAGAGAGCTGTCTTTCACTGCTTCTCAGGGCCGCTGGAGGTGGCCCTTCGGGCGGTAGGGGCCGGATACAAGATCTCCCTGGCCACGAACATATGCTACTCCGAGAGCCACGGACCTCTCGTCGAGGGGATAGGGCTGGAGCACATCCTCCTGGAGACGGACGCGCCCTACCTCAGCCCTTTGAAGGAGCAACGCAGGAACGAGCCCGCCTTGGTGGTCCACGGCGTGGCAAAGGTGGCAGAGGCGAAGGGTGTTGCCAGGGGGGAGGTCGAAAGGGCCGTGGGGAGGAACGCCAGGTCCTTCTTCGGCCTCTAGCTACATCGCCTCCAGCGGCTCGATACCCAGGAGCAGGAGGGCGTTGTGGAGCGCGATCTTCGTGGCCAGGACCAGTTCCAGGCGGAAGGCCCTCTCCCGGGTAGCCTTGAGGACCGGCTCGTACATATAGAACCTGTGGAAGGCCATGGCCAACTCCTGGGCATACGCGGCCACCAGGTACGGCTTCCTGGCCTCGGCAGCCTCCACCACCACCAGCGGGAATTTCCCCAGGAGCCTGAGGAGGCGCTCCTCGTCCTTGGAAAGAGAAGGAGGCGCCTGGGGCGACTCCTCCTTTCCGGCCTTCTCCAGGATGCGGCACGCCCTGGCGTAGGCGTACTGGATGAAAGGCGCGCCCTGCCTCTCGAAGTCCAGGGCCTCCTCCCACCGGAAGGTGAGGCCCTTCTCCGGCGCCACCCTGATGATATTGTAGCGCACGGCGCCGGTCCCAACCTTCTCGGCCACGTGCCTCTGGAAGGCCTCGTCGGCCTCCGGCCGCCTCTTCCTCACCTCGGAGAGGGCCCTCTCCACGCTCTCCCCCACCAGCTCGTCCAGGGAGACGAAGATCCCCCTCCGGGTGGACATGGAACCTTCAGGTAGCGTGATGAACTCGTAGATTATGAACTCAGGCACCGTCTCCCCCAGGATCCGCAGGGTGGTCCGGAGCTGCTCCGCCACCAGCTTGTGGTCCGCCCCCCAGACGTCCACCACCCTGCCCTGGGAGGACTTCCAGATGTGGTAGGCTATGTCCCTGGTGGTGTAGAGGTAGGTCCCGTCCTTCCGGGTCAGGATGAGCTCCTTCTCTATCCCGAAGTCCTTGAGGTCGAGGTACAGCACCTCCCCCTCCTTGGCGTACTTAGTGGCCTTGAGCCTCTCCAGGACCTTCTCCACCGAGGAGTTGCGGACGAAGGTAGACTCCCAGACCTGGAGGTCGTGCCTTATGCCGAGGCGCTCCAGGGTGGCGACCATCCCCTGGAGGCAGTACCTGGCGGCCTCCTCGAACTCCTTCTTTATCCCCTCACCCCCGGCCTCGTACTCCCTCATCAGGCGGGCCACCTCCTCCTCCAGGCTTTTATCCTCCTCCAGAAGCCTGTTGGCTTCGATATAGACCTGGGCTGTGGCGTGGTCCTCCTTCTTATCTCTCTCCAGGCCCAGCCGCCTCAGGCCCCAGACGACGATCGCCAACTGGCGCCCCATGTCGTTCACGTAGTACTGGGCCTCCACCTCGTGGCCCGCGAACCGCATGACCCTCGCTAGGGTATCGCCTATGATGGCGTTCCGCCCGTGGCCTATGTGGAGGGGCCCGTCCGGGTTCGCCGAGGTATGCTCCAGGACGATCGTCCCCCCCGCCCCTCCCCTCCCATAGTCCCCGCCTCTCGCCTTTATCTCCCTGAGGAGGGGGATGGCGAAGGCCATGTAGTCTAGGTAGAAGTTAACGTACCCCTTCTCCGCCCTAACCTCCCTGACGTATCCCCGGGGCTTCATCTCCGAGGCCAGCTCCTCGGCTATGGTCTTGGGCGCCTTCTTCAGGGGCCTAGCCAGCTCGAAGGCTATGGGGGTGGAGAGGTCGCCAAAATCGCCGGTGGGCTCCTCGAAGGTTGCGGTGATCTCCAGACCCCGCCTCGCCAGAACCTCCTGGAGGAGGTTTCTCGCCTCCTCCAAGAATCTCCGGTACATCTACCCCTCCTTCGTGTGGACCACACGCTGGGGGAACGGGATCTCGATCCCTTCCCTGTCGAAGGCCTCCTTTATCGCCGCGTAGACCTCCGATCTGATCCTCCAGCTGTGGCGCATGTTGCTGATATAGAACCTTATCCCCAGGTTTATCGCCGAGTCCCCGAACCCCTGGACCCTGAGCTCCATCTCGGGCTCCAGGAGGACGTTCCTCTCCCTCTCGGCATATTCCATCAGCGTCTTCTTGATGACCTCGAAGGCCCTCTCCAGGTCCGTCTTGTAGGCGACGCCCACGTGGAGCTCCAGCCGCACCTTGTAGTCCATGCTGTCGTAGTTTATCGTCTCCTTGGAGAGGAAGACGGAGTTCGGTATGTTTATGATCACGTTCTCCCTGGTCCTGATCTTCGTCGAGACTAGGCCCATGTCCACCACCTCCCCGAGGTGCTCTTCCACCTTTATCATGTCGTTGTAGTCGAAGGGGCGCTGGATGGCCAGGTACACGCCCGAGATGAGGTCCGAGATGAGGCTCTGGAGGACGAGGGCCAGGGCGGCGCCCACCATCCCGGCCGCTATGGTGATGTCCCTTACCACCCCGAAGTAGACGAGGAGGGCGATCAGCCAGAGGGCGGCGATGAAGTATTTGGTGACCCGCTCCAGGCCCAGGAGCTTCTCCCGGGGGATCCTCCTATTCTCGGCGGAGCGCCTTATCCTGAAGATGAGGACTCGGAAGAGGAGGAAGGCCGCGATGGAGATGCCGAGGATCTCCAGGGCCCTGGTGGCGAAGGCCCTCTGGATGGAGGCTACCCGCATACGCCGCTCCGCGTCCACTATGAGGGCATCGGCCTCCCTCGCCTTCTCCGGATCGCCCATGCCCAGGAAGAGTTCCTTGGCCTCTTCGAGGCCCTTCACGGCCTCCTCGTACCTCTCCCTGTTCATCGCTTCCAAGGCCTGCTCCAGGAGGGTCCTTGCCCTGACGC
>JACQPM010000082.1 GCA_016207475.1 Methanobacteriota archaeon
CCCGTACAAGCACCACGGCGAGGCAGGCTTCGGCTTCAGGAAGAAGCCTGTGAGGGGGACGTGATGACGGAAGATAGGAGGATATACGCGCTCTTTGCAGACCTCCTCGCCTACCCCCAGGAGAACCCGGCGGAGAAGGCGAAGGCCTGCCTGGACCTCCTGCGCCAGCACCCCAGGAGCGCGGCCGCCGTCCAGAAGTTCCTGGAGTTCGCCCAAAGGCAGGACCTGGGCAGGCTCCAGGAGGTCTACACCCACACCTTTGACCTCAACCCCGTATGCTCCCTCTACATCGGCTACCACCTCTACGGCGAGAGCTTCCGGCGGGGGGATTACATGGTGAGGCTAAAAGGGGCCTACAGGGCCCGGGGTCTGGACCCGGGCAACGAGCTCCCGGACCATCTCACCCTCATCTTCAGGTACCTCTCCGCGTCTCCCGAGGGGTCGGACCTGCCTGTCATAACCGAGGACGTGGTCCCTGCCATCGAGGCGATGGCCAAGACCTTCGAGGGGAGCGGGAACGCCTATGGGGAGGTGGTCGGGGCCGTGAAGGCCTGGCTTGAGGGTGAACAGGTAGCGGAAGGAGGTGTTTGAGGATGGTCTCCATGGATCTCTTGGCCTTTGGTGCGTTCCCCTACGTGGTCTTCGCCGTAGTCATCATAGGATCGGCATACCGCTACCTCACGGATCGGTTCTCCTACTCCAGCCTTTCCTCACAATTCCTCGAGAACGGGAGGCTCTTCTGGGGCTCAGTCCCGTGGCACTACGGGATTCTGCTCCTCCTGGCGGGGCACCTCCTGGGGTTCCTCTTCCCTGAGGTGGTGGAGGATATCCTGGGCGGCACCCCTACCCGCCTCTACACCATGGAGTCCATCGCCCTGGCGCTGGGGTTCCTGGCCCTCTTCGGGATCGGGGCCCTCACCTGGCGGCGATTCACGGACCCGAGGATCAAGGCTGTGACCTCGCCGGCTGACGTCCTCCTCATCCTCCTTCTCTTCTTCCAGGTAGCCACCGGCATATACACAGCCCTCTTCTACCGGTGGGGTATACCCTGGTACGTCCACACGGCCGTCCCCTACCTCTGGTCCCTGATAGCCCTCGACCCCCAGGTCCAGTTGATAGCTTCGTTGCCCACGGTCACGAAGCTCCACATCTTCAACGCCTTCGCCCTGGTGGCGGTCTTCCCGTTCACGCGCCTGGTCCACCTGGTCACCTTCCCCCTCACCTACCTCTGGCGCCCCTACCAGGTCGTGGTCTGGAACAGGCGGAAGTGAGCTTTTGGCCAGCGTAAGAGGCCCTAACGGATATGATGGGTTCCGAGACCCTCGCCAAACGGGGTGAGAAACCGTGAGCGACGACCAGCACCGTGCCAATACCATCTTGGCAATGAACACCGCGGCCTTTGCGGTATGCTTCGCCGCCTGGATGATGTACGGCGTCCTGGTCGCGTTCTTGGTGGACAAGGGGGTGTATGGGTGGGACAAGGGCCAGATGGGGTTGCTGATAGGCATACCGGTCTTGACGGGTTCCCTGACGCGCCTCCCTCTGGGCATCCTGACGGACAGGTACGGTGGGCGCATTGTCTTTACGCTGCTGATGCTGGCGGCCGCCGTGCCGACGTATCTGGTCAGCTATGCCAGTACCTACTCTCACTTCCTCCTCGCCGGGCTGGGATTTGGCTTGACCGGTGCATCCTTCGCAGTTGGTGTCGCCTATACCTCGATTTGGTTCAAGAAAGAGCGGCAGGGCACCGCGCTTGGCATCTTTGGGATGGGCAATCTGGGGACGGCGCTCACCAGCATGGGCGCCCCCAGCATCCTCCTGGTTCTCACAGACGGCGGGGCCAATCTGGACGGATGGCGGACGCTTCCCAAACTATACGCAGCAGCCCTTGTGGTCACCGCTATCCTATTCTTCCTGTTCACCTCTACCAAGAAGGTTGAACAGGGGCAAAACCTGGTGCAGCGTCTCGCCCCCCTGAAAAACATCCGGGTATGGCGCTTCGGCCTGTATTACTTCCTCCTCTTCGGTGGCTTCGTTGCCCTGAGCCAGTGGCTCATCCTCTACTACCTGAATGTATACTCCATGAGCCTGACCACCGCAGGGCTGATGGCTGCGGTATTCGGCCTCACGGCGAGCGTCGCCCGGCCGTTCGGGGGCTGGCTATCGGACAGATGGGGGCCCCGCAAGCTCATGTATATATCTCTCTGTTCTTGCATAATCCTTTTTGTACTGCTCTCCATGCCCCGCATGGATGTCTATTCACCAGGAGAAGGGATCATAGCGTACCGCTCCGGCACAGTTACCGCCATCTCGGCAGATGAGATCGTGGTGGAGAATCAGAGGTACGCGTTACGCCCTCCGAAGGAGAAATCTATCGAGAAATATGAGGGCATATTCGTCTTCCCAACAAACTACCTCTGGCACGAACCGGTATTCCGGGTGGGCGATGAGGTGAAGCGGGGGCAACTCCTGGCCAGGGGAACTACTCACATCTACTTCCAAGCGAACGTCTGGATCTTCACCGGATTTCTCTTCTTCGCCGCTATCGCCATGGGGCTGGGCATGGGTGCGGTGTTTAAGCACATCCCGAATTATTTTCCCACGGAGGTTGGCGTGGTAGGGGGCATCGTGGGGGTCCTGGGAGGCCTCGGCGGGTTCTTCGGCCCCCTCATCTTCGGTTACCTCCTGCAGTTCACGGGCATCTGGACGAGTAACTGGATGTTTCTTGTCCTTGTGGCGCTGGTCAGCTTGGTCTGGATGCACCTAGTGATCCAGCGGATGATGCGCCAGGCAGAACCCGTTCTGGTTCGCCAGATCGAAGCGGCTTCCACCAGCGGCGGAGGGGAAAGAGCCCCGTGAGGGAAACCGATGGGGCTGCCCTCCTGATCGAGGGGATCAAGGACCTCCATCCGGCCTACTACGGCCTGGTGATGGCCACCGGGATCATGGCTGTGGCAACCCACCTGTTTGGGATGGGCCTTCTTTCTCTTGTGCTGGCTCTATTCAATACTGCAGCCTACGTAGTACTGTGCGTGTTGAACCTTGTGCGGGTGCGCCTCTTCACGCGCGAATTCTTCTCCGACCTGACGGATCACCTTCGGGGGCCCGCTTTCTTCACAGGGGTCGCGGCTACTTGCATCCTCGGTACCCAGTTCCTGCTCATATTCGGAAGTTACCGGATCGCAACATTTCTGTGGGCATTAGGTGTTTTGCTCTGGGTGGGCCTGACCTACACCATCTTCACAAGCCTCACGATCAAAGAGGACAAGCCCTCCTTCAGCGAGGGCATCAGCGGCGCGTGGCTGCTGGCCGTGGTGGCAACACAGTCAGTAGCGGTCTTGAGCGGGCAGCTGTCCCCGTACTTCGGGCCTTATAAACTCGCGACCAACTTCTTTGCCCTGGCCATGTGGCTCTGGGGGGGCATGCTCTACATCTGGATGATCTCCCTCATCTTCTACAGATACACCTTCTTCAAGTTCTCCCCAGGTGACCTCTCACCGCCCTACTGGATCAATATGGGGGCGATGGCCATCTCCACCCTGGCAGGTTCTATCCTGATCATGAACACGCCCAACGCCCCGTTCTTGCAGAGCCTGCTCCCCTTCCTCAAAGGCTTCACCATATTCTACTGGGCTACGGGCACGTGGTGGATCCCGATGCTCTTCATCTTGGCGATATGGAGGCACTGGTACAAAAGGTTCCCGCTGCGATACGACCCTCTCTACTGGGGGGCGGTCTTCCCGCTGGGCATGTACACTGTCAGTACATTACGGCTCGCCCAAGCCGAGGACCTCCACTTCCTCGACGTGATCCCGAGGTACTTCATCTATATAGCGCTCCTGGCATGGTCTCTCACTTTCCTCGGGCTGGTCCGCTCCATCGTAACGAGGCTGGCCAGATTGAAGGCCGCTCCCGCCGAATCGGTAGGCGCTGGAGGGGCCGACTAGATGGACCACGTGGAGCCAGGCGAGCTCGTCCCCCTCTGCATAGACGTGGGAGAGAAGAAGGCGAAGCACTCCTGGGCCACGATGCTCATAAAGGCCTTCATGGCTGGGGCCTTCCTCGCTTACGCGACAACCCTCGCCTTCGTCCCCGTTACCCAGGGGCTCCCGCCGGTGGTCGGGGCGATCCTCTTCCCGGTGGGCTTCGTGATGATCATCCTCCTGGGAATGGAGCTGGCCACTGGTAATTTCGCCTTGCTGCCCAAGTGCGTGGCGGCGAGGAGGATAGGGTACCGCGAGCTCCTGCGGAACTGGACCTGGGTGTATGTCGGGAACCTCATAGGCAGCGTCTTCTATGCCCTCCTCTTCTTTATAGCGATCACCGAGGGCGGCATCCTGGAGCCTGGGGCCATGGGAAAGGCCACCGTCCTCCTGGCCGAGAAGAAGGTCCTCCCCTACCAGGCGGCCGGGCTCCACGGGTGGTTCACGGCCTTCGTCAAGGGGATCCTCTGCAACTGGATGGTCACCCTCGGGACTGTGATGGGCTTCATCTCGCGGTCGACCATCGGGAAGATCGCAGCCATGTGGCTCCCTATAATGACCTTCTTCGCCCTGGGCTACGAGCACTCCGTCGTGAACATGTTCGTGATACCTGGCGGCATGCTCTTCGGTGCCGATATCTCCGTCGGCCAGTGGTGGCTCTGGAACCAGGTCCCCGTGACCCTCGGCAACATCGTCGGCGGGGCCCTCTTCACCGGGCTCGCGCTCTACGCCCTCTACGGGAGGGCCCCGGCGGTCCAGCCCAGGGCGTAGTTTATTCAGCGCTCCTGACCGAGGTCCAGTACCAGGAGGCGTACGTCTCCTCCAGCGGGTGCCCCTGCCGGTCCACCAGGAACCGCTCCTCCTGCTCTCCAGCCGGGCTTGGATATACGATCTCCATCCCCTCCGCCAGGGAGGGGCGCCTGGCCTGCCGGTAGGTTGCGTTGATCAGGAATCCACCCTCCGTCTCCTCGGCCACCGTAAAGGTGATGTTCGTCAGGTACCACCGGGACTCCAGGACGTAGTCAAAGCGCTCCCCCACCCTCAGGAGGGATTGATCCTCCTTCCCGCTTGGTTCGGGGCTCCCGTAGGCCGGGACTACGATCCCGTCGTGGGGCCCGGAGTAGATGGGGCTCCAGGCGATGGCCGCCAATATGGCCCAGACGTAGAGGAACCGCAGGATGGAGGACCAGGGGGACCTCCTCGGGTCGTAGCGCCTTGTTCTCATGTAAACAAGGTAGCGCTAGACATTACGGTATATTCGGGCCTCAAATGAGGTAATGTAATGTAACAACGAGTAAATTTCGTGCTGGCAAGATGTAGAGCCGTAATATACTAAGAGAATACCATAACAAAAGAAGTAGCCTAATTCATCTGCATCTATACACTTTTATGAGTTATTATTAAGAAAAAGCCAGAGGAGGAGGATAATTAGCCGAAGGGTTCCACGGCTGCCAGGAGCCTCGCTACCCCGAGCTTGATCTCCCCACCCTGGCGCTTTAGGGCGGAGATATCTCTGTCACAGCCCCTGACGAGGACCATAGACAGCCCCAGGGAGGCGTAGAGGAGGACGGCGAGAATCACTGGATGGAACATCATCACAGCCTCCTAGAGGGCGTGCACCACCGCTGCCATCACCAGCACGCCCACGGCCGCTGTCATGTACCCTGCGGCAGCCTTGAGATTCTCCTCACCAACCCTCTCCTTGAATGCCTGCCTGATCCCGCTCTTAACTCTACTAATCCGGGCCTCCCGCTGGGCTGGATCTTGCCAATCAGCCTCGGCGTACTCCACCACGATCTTTACTGCCATACCTACTCTCACCTCTTCTCCTTCTGCCCCTTCTTCTCGACCTTCACGACCCTGATGATCTCCTCCTCTATCATCTGCCCCCACACCTCCTGGAAGGAGGGGTCGTTCCAGTCCTCCTCGGCTATCTCGACTGTCACCCTTACTGGCATCTCAGTCCCTCCTCCAGACGCGCTGGAAGACGGCACCGACCCCCGCCAGTAGCTGCATCCTCTCGAGCACCTCTTCGGGCTCGACGGGGGTGGGATCAACCCAGTCCCTCTCACTGTACTCCACGACCATTTTCACACCCATACCTATCCTCACCTCCTCATCCTTTCTCGATAGATGAGCATCCGCTCCTGCCACATCCTGGAGAACTCCTGCCTGTTCGCCTGTAGGTCGGCCTCCCGCAACTCCGCATCCATCCCCTTCGAGACCCGCACCAAGCCAGCGACGAGGCCGAGGAACTCCTGCGCGTCCAGCTCCTCTTCATCCAACTCACGAACTGATTCGAACATCGTCGAAGCACCCCGCTGTGTGGTAGCTGTCGAGGCCGAAGAGCCCGCTGGCGTAGGTGGTATCCGTGGCCGAGAGCCGCTTGGTGGAGGATGCCCCGCCCCCCTTGGCCAGGACCTGGGCCTCGAACTGGCTCCCC
>JACQPM010000083.1 GCA_016207475.1 Methanobacteriota archaeon
CCTGGGCATCAGGCCGCTGATCCACCTCTCGGCGAAGGGGAGGGTCCCGAAGTTGGCCTTGACGTGCTCCAGGATATCCCTCGCCTCCTTCATCCTGAGGGGACGGTCCTGGAGGTACCTGAAGATGATGGCGTTGGCCTCGTCTACCACCCTCCCGGAGCCGGTGGTGGCGAAGGGCTCTATGGCGTATACCTCCCCCTCCTTTATCTCCTCGCCGTGCCTCGTCCAGATGTTGGGTATCAGGACGCCGCCGTGGAGGTTGTACTGGGTCAGCTTGTGCCCAGTCAGGTTGCTTATGGGCAGGAAGCCTGCCCCCTTGATCGTCTCCTCGATCACCCTCCCGATCTCGTTGGTCCTGGCCCCGGGCTTCACCGCCTTGATGGCCTCCTCCAGGGCCCTCTCAGCAGCCTCTACGAGGCTGCTCTTGCCACCGCCCACCACCTTCGACTTTGCGATGTCGGCTATATAGCCGTCTATGTGGACCCCTATGTCCAGCTTCACTATATCGCCGGCCTTGAAGGTGCTCTCGTCCCAGGCCTGGGGGGAGTAGTGGGCAGCCACGTCGTTGACCGATATGTTGCAGGGGAAGGCCGGTTTCGCCCCCTTGGCCCCTATCTCCCCCTCCACGTAGTTGGCCACGTCCAGGAGCTTCGCTCCTGCCTCTATCTTCTCCAGGCCGGCGGCCATGACCTCGGCCGCGATCTTGCCGGCCCTCTCGTACAGCTCCTGCTCCTCCATATTATCCCAGGAAGGCCTCCAGCTCCTCCCTCTTTATCCTCCCCTCTCTTAATACTTTAGGCTCCCCCACCATATCCACGATGGTCGATGGCACCCTGGAGGGGTCGAGGGGCCCGCCGTCAAGGATGAGGTCCACGCCAGTGAGCTGGGCCAGGACCTCCTCCACGGTGATGGGTGGCACCTCCTCCGTTATGTTGGCGCTGGTGGCAGTCACTGGGCCGCCGAAGCGCTCTATCAGCTCCAGGGCACGGTGGTCCGCCGGTATCCTCACCCCCACCTTGGAAAGGCCCGAGGTTAGGATATCGGGGAGATCCTTCTTCCTCAGGACCAGGGTGAGAGGCCCAGGGAGGAATCTCCTGGCGAGGCGCTCGGCCTTCTCGTCCAGGTAGGCGTACCGGCGGAGCATCTCCAGGCTGGAGACGGCTATGGAGAGGGGCTTCCCCAGAGGCCTCTTCTTGATCTTATAGACCCTTGCCACGGCCTCTGGATCCAGCGCATCCGCGCCGAGGGCATAGAGCGTCTCCGTGGGGTAGACCACTAAACCCCCGCTCCTGAGGACCTCCGCCCCCCTGGCCACCGCCCTTTCGTCAGTCCCAAACCTGAGGCGTTCCATGGCTCACCTCAGGATGGCCAAGGTGAGGGGTATCACCAGGGCGGCGAAGAAGACGGCCTTGATGAGCTCCCCGGTGTACCTGTAAACGATCCAGCCCGTGGTGAGGAAGGGGGCGAGGAGGAAGAGGGCCAGGGTCAGGAGGAGGTCGATCTCCCCAGGGAAAGTGACCCCCCTCACCAGCTCCTGGACCCAGAAGCCCAGGAACTCCACCAGGACCCCGAAGAGGGTTGCAGCCACGCAGACCGCCAGCTCCAGGTCCCGTCTCCTCCTTACCATACTATCCCCTGGAGAATCTCTTCAAGACCCTGGGGACCTCCGTGACGGCCCCCACCGTGGCATCCGCCTCCCTGGCCTTCGGCCCCTTCCCTCTCCTGACTAGGATCGTCCTCATCCCGCACCTCCGGGCCCCGAGGATATCGGTATCGAGGCGGTCCCCCACCATGACACACTCCGCAGGCTTCAGGCCCAGCCTCCGGACTGCGTACCGGAAGATCTCCTCGCCGGGCTTCTCGGACCCCAGCTCCTCGGAGGTGGCGACGAGATCGAAGAGGTGGTGTATGCCCATCCAGATGAGCTTCTCCCACTGCTTGATGGCCAGGCCGTTGGAGATCACCCCCAGCCTGTAATCCTTCCTCAGCTCCAGTAGCGTCGGTACGACGCCAGGGAAGGGCTTGAGGTACCCCGCCTTGGTGTGCTCGTAGGCCACCACGCCGGCGGCCACGATCTTCGGGCTCCACGGGACCCCCAGGTCCTTGAGGAGCTCGTCGTAGTGGCGGCTGTGGTTGGGGCCGAGGCGCCTGATCACCCTGAGGAGGGCCCTGTAGACCTTCTCCTCGTCCCTGATCGGGAGGCCGGCATCGATCATCGCCTGGACAGAGTTCCTCCTGGCCATGCGGGCGAGGACGGTGCTGTTGTAGAGGGTATCGTCGATGTCGAAGAAGACGCCCTTGATCATCCCCACGAATTATGGCGGGGCCTGAATATAATGTTATGGCAGTAGATCGTAAGGTACCTTCTGCATCCATGGTCCCTTATTTTCTGTCCACTCTATCTTGTAAAGGTGGATTGTAGTACCACCCTTTTCAAACTTTTCCAAAGGCGTAAATATCATCGTCATTTCTACCGGAGGGCCGATGTCAAACATGAATGGGTCATTCGCCCGGAAACTATATTCATCTATTTTTGGGCTCATTACAATCTTCTGATACTCAAATCTCTTAGACACAGGCCGGAAACTGGCAAATTCTAGCAAGGTATCGGCACCTAAGGACAAATTCATCACTACCTAGGAAGTCGGGTAAATGCTTAGGGCATACGAGTCATACGCTGTTATGTAGCGTATGTCTTCGCTTACCAGAAAACTCTCAAATGGATATTTAATCTCAATCGACGATGAACGGTTCAAAAAAGTTAATTCGTCGAAGTAGTCAAATTCGCTCAGTACACGCTTTGTCGTGTAATAATCGAAGTAATTCTCATTCCAACCGTCTATCAATATAGTAGCGTTGCTTTCAGTCTCCCTTTCAAACCAGATGGCGGCTTCTACTTCTGCGAGATTTCGAGGACTCAAATTTTCCAATTTCGAGATGGTTGTCATGCCATGGAACAAGGGTAAAAAGATTATGGCAGATACTATTAAGACAAACATGTATCGAGGTATCCCTTTGCGTTTTGAGATAATTAGATCGTCGATCGCTATTGAAGACCAGCCGACGAATATCGGCAATAGTGGTAGTCCATATCTGGCTATGAATTCAAAAGACACCGTGACGTACCACATATGGGACAGTGAGTAGAAAATCGTGAACAGATAAAAAGGCAAGTATTTTTCCCATTTTGAGCGAGATATTACAATGCCATAGATAGATAAAATCAAGAGAGGGAATGAGACCATCATATCCATGGCAGGTATCCAGTCGAGACCAGTGTGGCCCTTTTCTTTCAATTCTAGCTTGACAGCGGAGGGTATTATTTCCCCAGTCTCGACGAAGCGGTATGAAAACCACGGGGCAACGATTACCAAGAACAAGATTACCGATGCGACAAGGTACTTGGCATCTTCTGTCTTTAACCTCGGTTTCCGGCCAAGAAGTGCAGGTATCATCCTCGTGACTAATAGGCAGATATATAGGCTTGCGATTAGCAAGTAGGATTCCTCTCTAGTTAGTGTGGCCAGTCCCAGCGTAAAGGCCAGCCAGGGAAGAAGTCGGAAATCTTCTTCAGCTTTGTAAAACAAATAGAAAGACGCTGTGATTAAGAGGAGAAAGAGGGTATCTCTATAGGCGTGGAAGCTGTACAGCCACTCATAGGGGTTCACCGCCACAAACCAAGCCGCCAGCAGCGCCACCTCTCTCGATGCCAACCCTTTCCACAGATAGAAGACGGCAGGGACGGCAGCAACGCCTGCGATCAAGGCGATGATCTTTCCCCCAGCCAAGAGATCGTGGGTTCCAAAGCTCGACACTGCCATCAGGAAGGGATAAAGGGGTTGCACCGCAGCCCAAAGATTGCCAAATAGGTCTCCTGTGAGTTTCAGCTTGCCCTGGAGCATCGCCTCGGCGACTTTTGCCATGCGATACGGATCAGGATCTTCCGGCTGGCTGAGATCGATATAAAGAAGGCGTATAGCAAGAGCGAAGGTTGTAATTCCAATAAGAGGTAAGAGAGACCTAGCGGCTGAATGTTCTCTCTCAGAGCTCAAGCCGGGCATAGCAGGATTTCCTTTGAATAATCGGCTTTCGATTAATAGATAAAGTTTTTTATTGCTACAGCTCTATAAACAGTGGTGACTTATTTAGCTACTTGGAATACCTCAGCTATTAAAAATGGAGCGGAAGTTTTAAATCCCGCCAGGGTCTGAAGTAGCGATTCATGGCGGGGCTTTACGATAAGACCAAGGAGATCTTCCGGGCCATCTTCTATGCTGCCGGTTCCATCCTGATCCTCTGGGGCTTCTATATCCTATCCAAGGACTACAGGGCCCTGGAAGCCGGCATCACGAGGATCCTCCTGGGGGCAGGCCTCCTCTACTTCGGCAGGAAAGGCTAGGCCACATGGCCTGGGCCACCTACCTCCTCCTGGCCGTGAATACGGCGATCTACGGGATCCTGGCCTCCCAGAGCGCTACCCCCATCCAGATCGACCGGCGGTACATGGCCCTCCTGGGGATGGAGCCCCAGGCCTTTCTGGGAGGGGCCTACTGGCAGGTCATCACCAGCTTCTTCGTCCACTTCGACCTCCCCCACCTGGGCTACAACATGGTCTTCCTGGCCTTCTTCGGGACCAGGGCCGAGGAGCTCTACGGCAGCCGGAGAATCCTCGGATTATACCTAATCCTCGGCTTCTTCACCTCCCTGGCCTCCCTCCTCTACCCACGGGGGATCTCGGCGGGGGCCTCGGGGGCCATCTTCGGCCTCCTCGGCCTGGTCCTGGTGGCCAGCAGGAATCTGTATCCCAGGGGGATATGGACCTCCCTCCTCTACGGGTTCGTCCTCTTCGTCCTGGCCTCTGCCACGGGCCTCATCGCCCACCTCGCGGGCCTGGTACTGGGCCTGGCCGTGGGCGGCTGGATCACCCGGGACTGGTACCCGTCGACGGAACAGACGGAGGATGAAGCCCCCCTAGGAACCGGTCCCGAAGGTCGGAAGGTATAAAATCCCGCCGCGGGATTTATGGACAGCCCGGTGGTGTAGCGGTCAAGCATGCGGGCCTTTGGAGCCTGCGACAGCGGTTCGAATCCGCTCCGGGCTATTCCACTTCGGTAGGTTTTATATATCATCGCCCCCAATACCCCTAGCCATGCGGCCAGTCCTGGCCAACCTGGGGTTCGTCCTCCAGCTAGCGGGCCTCCTCACCCTCCTCCCCATCGGCGTTGCCTTCTATTACGGGGAGACCAAAGCCCTCATCTCCTTCTTCCTCACCGCCATCGCCTTCCTGGGATCGGGCTTCATCCTCAACGCCCTGGCCGAGAAGAAGGAGCTGGATTTCAGGACCTCCGCCGCCCTCATAACCCTGGTCTTCCTCCTCCTGGGCCTCTTCGGCTCCATCCCCTTCCTCTACCTGGGCGTCTTCCCCGGAGGCACCCTGGAGGCCTTCACCAACAGCTACTTCGAGGCCACCTCCGGCTTCACCACGACGGGCTTCAGCCTCATATCCGACGTGGACAGCCTCCCCAGGTCCCTCGTCTTCTACAGGGCCCTCACCCAGTTCATCGGGGGCATAGGGCTGGTCTTCATCCTCATGGCCTTCCTCTACCCCGGGAGGGCCCTCATCCAGCTGGGGAGGGCCGTGGGTGCCGAGGACCTGGCGACGGACATGCGGCGCACATTCCTCATCATCCTCCTCATCTACTCCCTCTACGCCGGCCTCTTCTCCCTGGCCTTCTACAACTGGGGCGTCTCGGACCCGGCCGTGGCCGTCTCCCTGGCCTTCTCGGGTCTCGCCACCGGCGGCTTCTCCCCGGTCTCGGACTTCCGCCCCCTGACGGTATACCCCCTGAACGTCCTCCTGGCCCTCCTCATGATCGTCGGGGCCACCAGCTTCCTCTTCCACTACCGCCTCTCCCGAGGGTGGATAAGGCAGGCCCTGACCCCGGAGGTCCTGGCCTTCCCGGTGATAATCCTCCTGGGCGGCCTCTCCCTCATGGCCCTGGAGCCCCTCGACATATCCACTGCCATCTTCCACGCCATAAGCGCCTCCACCACCACCGGCTACGGGTGGCTGGACCTCTCAGGGTTCAAGGACCCTGCGAAGCTCGTCCTAGTCCCCTTCATGTTCGTAGGCGGGGCCAGCTTCTCCACGGCGAGCGGGATAAAGCTCCTGAGGCTCCTCCTCATCCTCAAGGCGATCCCCTGGGCCGCCAGGAGGGCCACCAGCGGGGTCACGGAGCCTCTCACCCTTGGGCGGAGGGAGGTCAGGGGCGAGGAGGTGGCCTTCCAGCTCCTGGTGGTGATAGTGGCCGCCTCCGTGATCCTCGCCGCGGCCTTCCTCTTCGCCCTGGCCGGCTACCCCTTCGTGGACTCCCTCTTCGAGGTGACATCGGCCTACAGCAACGTGGGCCTCTCCGTCGGGCTGGTAGCCGGCCTGCCGCTGGGGATGAAGTGGCTCCTCTCCCTGGTGATGGTCCTGGGGAGGGTGGAGACGATCCCGGTCTTCGTAGTTCTCTTCGGTAGGTGGAAGCCGAAGAAGGCGGAATCGTCCGAAAATCTCCAGGCCTAGGCCTTCTCGGCGGTGGCAGATATGACGGCCCTGGTGACCAGAGCGCCGTCGTACCGCCTCTCCTTCCTCCCCTCCAGGAGGTCCAGGATCCGGAAGCCCCCCAGGAGCCCCCTGACCTCTCCCTCGTCGAAGAAGTGGTGGTCTATCCCCGAGGCGCTTCTGAAGGTCCCCTCCTCCACCTCCTCCCCCTTCCCGAACCTCATATCCCTCCGGGAGAAGGCCCTGAAGAAGAGCCTGCCCCCGGGCTTGAGGACCCTCCGGACCTCTTCCACTGCCTCTTCCCTATCGGCGGCCACGCAGTGGCCCAGGACGAAGTCGCAGACGACGCTATCGAAGGACCCGGGAGTGAAGGGGAGGTGACGGACGTCACCTCTTACCAGGTCGCTTCGGAATCCCTCCCTCCCCAGGCGGTCCCGGAGGAGGTTCAGGGCCCCTAGAGATATATCCAGCCCCGCAACCCTGATCCCATCCCGCAGGATGGAGGCCATGCCCTTCCCGTCGCCGCACCCCAGGTCCAGGGTCAGCCCCCCGGGGGCCGGACGGTCCTCGGGGGAGCCCCGCCAGAGGACCCCCTTCCTGTACTCCCTCTCCCAGGCTACTAAGCCCTCCCTCCCCCTCACTACCCTACCACCGTGCCCCCGTGCTCCCCCCCCGATACGGCGGCCCTTATGTTCTCCAGCCTCCGGCCGTCCAGTACCACGGTCCTTATCCTGTTCCTCTCGATTATCCGGGCTGCAAGGGGGTCCACCACGGCCGTGGAGCCCGCCCGGTACTCCTTGGTGGAGACGAGCTTCACCAGCTGCCGGGGCGTCACCCTCGGGAGCCTCTTCGCCTTCGGATGGGTCTTAGGGTCCGAGTCGTAGACGCCGTCCACGTTGGTGGCCACCACCAGGAGGTCCGCGTGGGTCCTCCAGGCCAGCTGGGCCGAGACGGCATCCGTGGTCTGCCTGGGTTTCGTACCTCCCATCACCAGGATCTTCTTCGCCTTCGCGGCGCCTAGGGTGTTCTTCCGCAGGGCCTTCACCGCGTGCTCCCCCAGGGCGGCGATGAGGAGCATGGCGTTCATCCTCGTGGCCCCTATACCCACCTCGTCGCAGTAGTCCTCGCTGGCCCCCAGCTCCCGGGCGGTGGCAACGTAATCCCTGGCGAGCCTCCCCCCACCCACCACCACCATCACCCGGTGCCCTTCCCTCTGGAGTTCGATGAGCAGCTCCGCCAGACCCTTTATATAGGGCACGTTGGGCGCAGGGGAGGCTACTATGGAACCGCCGATGTCCAGGACGATCTTCATGGTGCCTCTTCTCACCCAAGGATGGCACAGATATATAAATTATTATGTCAACCCATTAAAGCAAGACTATGATCAAGGCTTCATCGGTAGAGCTTCACAAGCTCCGGCGAGAGCTCGGGGTCCTGGAGGGGAAGAAGGGCAAGGGGACCGAACTGGTGAGCCTCTACATCCCCTACGAGAAGAACCTGGCGGACGTCATGTCCCAGATGCGGGAGGAGTACTCCCAGGCCATGAACATAAAGTCTGCCAGGACCAGGAAGAACGTGCAGTCGGCCCTGGAGGTGATAATGCAGCGGTTGAAGATGATAAAAGAGGTGCCGGAGAACGGCATCGTCCTCCTCGTGGGCACCATCCCAAGGGGCATAAAGGACAAGATCGAGGTCTACATGATAACCCCGCCGGCCCCCGTTGTCACCTACGTGTACCACTGCGACTCCCAGTTCCTCCTGGGGACCATAAAGGAGATGCTCACCGAGAAGGGGGCCTACGGCCTCCTGGTCCTGGACCGCGGGGAGGCTACGGTGGGCCTCCTGAAGGGGAAGAAGGTGGAGGTGGTGAGGCGGATAGCCTCCACGGTACCGGGGAAGCACGGGCGCGGGGGCCAGTCCCAGCACCGGTACGAGCGCCTCATAGAGATCGCGGCCCACGAGTACATGAAGCGGATCGCCGGCCACGCGGCGGAGGTCTTCCTCAACACCCCCGACCTGAGGGGGATCATCATAGGCGGCCCCGGGCCGACGAAGGAGTTCTTCGTCAACGAGGGCTACCTCCACACCAACCTCCAGAGCAAGGTCCTGGGGGTGGTGGACGTCTCATACACCGACGAGTTCGGCCTCCGGGAGCTGATGGAGAACGCCTCGGAGATATTCAAGGACCTGGACGTCACGAAGGAGAAGGCCCTGGTCCAGAAGTTCCTGGGGGAGGTGGTGAAGGACCACGGCCTGGCGGCATACGGGGAGAAGGAGGTCCGCCACTACCTCCAGATGGGGGCCGTGGAGACGGTCCTCATCTCGGAGGAGGTGGAGTCCTTCCTGGGTTCCATCTCCTGCTCCAACTGCGGCCATAAGGAGAAGAGGACGATCCAGAGCATAAAGGCCTTCGAGAAGGAGCTCCAGGGGATCGAATGCCCCCAGTGCAAGGAGAAGTCCCTGGGGCTGGACGAGTACAAGAGCACCCTGGACGAGCTGACCGACAAGGTGGAGGCCACGGGGGCCAATATCGAGGTGATCTCCACGGAGACGGAGGAGGGGCAGCAGCTCAAGGCCTTCGGCGGCATAGGCGCAATCCTGAGGTTCAGGCCATGAGGCCCCCGATCCTCCTCCTGGTACTGGCCCTTGCCCTCACACCCCAGGTCCATGGGGCCGGGGGGGATATCCTCGTCGACGGCTACCACAAGACCTCCGCCTTCGTAGGCGGGAGCGACAAGAACTCGGTCCTCCTCGACACCTTCCTTAGGGGGGAGGGTTACAGAAGTTCTCTGGGAATTGAGCCCCTCTCCTCCAGCCTCCTCAAGAGCTACGACCTCCTCGTGGTAATGCTCCCTGGGAAGAACTTCAGCCAGGGGGAGATGGAGGCGGTGGGGGCCTTCGTTGGCGACGGCGGGGGCCTCCTCCTCATAGGGGATTACAAGGACTACTCCAGGGAGGTCGTGGGCAGGCCGGACTACTACTCCGCCGAGGCCCTGAGCGACCTTGCCAGACCTTTTGGCATCGCCTTCAACCGGGACCTCCTCCAGAGCCGGACAGGCGGCAAAGCTGCCGATGAGGTGGAAGTGACGGACCTGGGGCCCCATCCCATCACCACGGGGGTCCAGAAGCTCTCCCTCCAGGGGGCTGGCACCCTGACCCTCTCAGGGGAGGCGAGGAAGGTGGCCTGGGGCTCGGATAAGAGCTTCTCTGAGGTATACACCGTCGTCTCTTCCCCGCCCATCGTGGCCTTCTCCAAGTACGGGTACGGGTATGTGGTGGCGGTCTCGGACTCCGACCTCTTCTTGAGCAGGCGGGAGGTGGCAGACAATAAGAGGCTGGCCATCAACGCCCTCGACTGGCTCATAATAAAGCCGCGGATAAGGAGGGCCGAAGGGTTCCTTGCAGCCGGGGACGCTTCAATCCACCAGCGCCGGTACGAGGAGGCAGAGAGGGCCTTCGGGGAGGCCCGGGCCTTGTACGAGGAGCTGGATTACAAGGACAAGATAGCCCTGGCCCTCGCTAACTCCTTAACTGCCTGGGCTATCTTTTACTTTAAATCCAGCTCCGCGTAAATTGCCAGGGCCACCCCGAAGGCCCTCTCTGCCTCCTCGTACCG
>JACQPM010000088.1 GCA_016207475.1 Methanobacteriota archaeon
ACCCAGAGCGGCGCCCTCGGGGGAGCGCTTGTGGACTGGACGAGGAAGGAGGGGCTGGGGATGAGCAAGATAGTCAGCCTTGGGAACAAGTGCGATGTGGACGACGCGGATCTCCTGGAGTACTTCGAGGGGGACAGGGAGACGGAAGTCATCGCCATGTACATAGAGAGCCTGAAGGAGGGGAGGAGGTTCATGGAGGTGGCCAGGAGGGTCTCCCGCAGGAAGCCTATTATAGCGCTGAAAGCAGGGAGGAGCGAGGCCGGGGGGAGGGCGGTCTACTCCCACACCGGCTCCATGGCAGGCTCCTACGAGGTCTACATGGCAGCCCTCCGCCAGAGCGGGGTGGTGATCGCCGAAGGGACGGAGGAGCTCTTCAACTTCGCCATGGCCCTCCAGTGGCAGCACCCTGCCAGGGGGGACAGGATCGGGATCATCACCAACGGGGGCGGCGCCGGGATAATGGCTGCCGACGCCTGCGCCGAGTACGGCCTCCAGGCCCCGAGGTTCGACGAGAGGACCGTGGAGAGGCTGAGGTCCTTCCTACCGGGGCTTGCGAGCCCCCACAACCCCGTGGACATTATGGGGGATGCTGGGTACGAGAGGTATAAAGAGACCCTGGAGGAGGTCCTGGAGAACGACGCTCTGGACGGGGTGATCGTCATATACGTCCACGTGGCCCTGACAGACTCCCTGGAGCCCGCAAGGGCTCTGACGA
The DNA here is from genome assembly GCA_016207475.1 of Methanobacteriota archaeon. Classification (GTDB taxonomy): domain Archaea; phylum Hydrothermarchaeota; class Hydrothermarchaeia; order Hydrothermarchaeales; family JACQPM01; genus JACQPM01. The sequence continues at coordinate 716 of JACQPM010000088.1, forward strand.
AGGTGATGGAGGAGCAGCGGTGCACGAAGCCTGTGATCGGGTGCTGGATCGGGGGGCACGGAATCGAGGACGCGGTGGCGGTCCTGAAGGCCCACAGGATCCCGAACTATACCACCCCAAAGAGGGCCGCCGGCGCCATGAGGGCGCTGGTGGACTACGGGAGGGTCTATGGCTGGGAGTAGGCCCATGGGGTGGAAGGAGATGGCAGACCTCCTGAGGGCGTACGGGATAACAACCCCTCCCGATGCCCTGGTGAGGGGGGAGAAGGAGGCCGCGGCCGCCGCCCTGGGGATGGGCCTCCCCGTGGCCCTGAAGCTCCTGGCCCCGGGTCTCCCCCACAAGAGCGACGTGGGCGGGGTCATCCTCGGCCTGGGCACCGAGGAGGATGTGAGGGAAGGATACAGACGGATCGCCGGGGTGGCTGAGTCCCTCAGCCTGGACGGCGAGGTCCTGGTCCAGAGGATGGAGCCCCCGGGGAGGGAGGTGATCGTGGGGCTCACCAGGGACCCCAACTTCGGCCCCGTGGTGATGTTCGGCCTCGGTGGGATCTTCGTGGAGGTCCTGCGGGACATCGCCTTCAGGGTGGCCCCCATAGACCTGGAGGAGGCCATGGCCATGATGGGGGAGACGAAGGGGGCGAAGGTCCTGGAGGGCTTCCGGGGCGAGCCCTCGGATATGAAGGCCGTGGCCAGGGTGATCGAGGGGGTCTCAAGGCTCGGGGCAGAGAGGGATGAGGTCCTGGAGCTGGATATAAACCCCCTCCTGGTCCACAGGGAGGGGGCCGTGGCCGTGGACTTCAGGGCGCTGGTGAGGGCCTAGGATGAGGCTGGTCCTGGGGAACGCCACCATCCTCCAGGGGGAGGAGCTGGAGCCCACGGAGGGCTTCCTGGTGATCAGGGACGGCCTCGTAGAAGAGGTGGGAGAGGGGAAGGGCCCCAGGGGGTGGGTAGACCTGAAGAGGGGCATCGTATCCCCAACCTTCACCAACGCCCACGTCCATCTGGGGGACTCCGTAGGCCAGGACTACGGTGCCTACATGAGCATAGAGAAGAGGGTAGGCATTGGGGGGTTGAAAGGGCGGCTCCTGGAGGAGGGGAGGGCCAGGGTGCCGGCAGGCATGAGGGAGTCCATGAGGGCGATGCTGAGGTGCGGGACCGGGGCCTTCGGGGACTTCCGGGAGGGGGGCCTGGAGGGCGTGAGGCTCCTCCACCGGGCCATGGACCCCCGCCTGGAGGGCGTGGTCCTGGGGAGGCCGGACGGCTCTGGGGTGGAGGAGCTTCTGGCAGAGTGCGACGGCATAGGGCTCAGGACCCCCAGGGCCTACCCCAGGGGGGAGATGGAGAGGATCGTGGCCGCCGTGAAGGGGCGGAAGAAGCTCCTGGCCGTCCACGCCGCGGAGGTGAGGGACGACGTGGACGAGGCCCTTGGCCTGAGACCGGACTTCCTGGTCCATCTCACCAACGCCTGGAGGGAGAGCCTCGAGAAGGTCGCCAGGGCCGGGGTGCCGGTGGTCCTCTGCCCCAGGGCGAACGCCATGCTCGGCGTGGGCCTCCCCGAGATCCCCCGGCTCCTGGAGAGGACCCTGGTGGCCCTGGGGACCGACAACGTCATGGTCAACAGCCCCAACATGCTGAGGGAGGCGGAGTTCGCCTTCAAGCTGGCCCGGGGGATGGGGAGGGACCCGACCCTGGATGGGAGGCTTATCCTGGCGGCGGCCACCATCAACGGGAGGAAGGTCCTGGGCCTGAGGTCCAACGCCATCGAGGAGGGGAACGAGGCCAGCTTTATCGTGTTCAGGAGGGGAAGATATTTATACGACCCCGTACTAGCAGTTATACACAGGTACGATGTCGGGGATATAAGGTGCATCGTCCGTGGGGGCGATGTTAGTGGAGGGTCCCTGCATGTATAAAAAAATTCTGATACCAACAGATGGCTCCAAGACGGCAGAGGCGGCCATACACCACGGCGTAGGGCTCGCAAAGGGGCTTGGTGCCAAGGTCTACGGCCTCTACGTCATAGACATCTCAGCCTTCGCCGGCATCCCCACGGAGGCCATATGGGAGAGCATGCGGGGCCTCCTGGAGGAGGAGGGGAAGAGGGCCCTGGCTACCGTGGAGAAGACCGCCAAGGAGCAAGGAATCCCGTACGAACTCCTCATCAGGGAAGGGATTCCCTCAGAGGACATAGCCAAGGTGGCCGAGGACGAGGGCACCGATCTCATAGTGGTAGGGACCGCTGGGCGGACGGGGCTCAACCGCTTCCTCCTGGGGAGCGTGGCCGAGAAGGTTATTAAGATCGCCCCCTGTCCTGTGATGGTCGTCCGCAAGTGATCCGGAGGTTCTAGATGAAGATAGAAGAGATAATGACACGGGACGTCCTGTATGCAGAGGTCCCAGGGGGCACCACCGATGCCCTGGACCTGATAATAAAGAAGAACGTCTCGGGTCTTCCGGTAGTCAAGAAGGGGACGAAGGAGTTGATAGGCGTCGTCACGAAGGACGACTTTGCCCGTCGCCCCGACGAAGGACAGCTTGCTCTACTCATGACCCGGAGTGTGGTCACCATAGCCCCGGAGGCGGATGTCCTGGAGGCTACGCGGATCTTCCTGAAGAAGGGCTTCCGCCGCCTGCCAGTGGCGAAGGGGAAGGAGCTCATAGGCATAGTGAGCGTCAGCGACATCGTCTGGAAGGCCGTAGCGACCATGGCTACGGAGGATACGATAGAGAAGTACGTGGAGGAGAGGGTCGCTGCCGTCTGGGAGGAGACCCCTCTCCGCGTGGCCTACAAGCTCATGAGGCTCTCCGGGGGGCGGGCCCTCTCAGTCCTCGACTCCGATGGCAAGCTGGTGGGTATACTGGCGGATACCGACCTCCTCAAGGTGACCCAGCTGACGGAGTCCACCCAGAAGTCCGAGGTCTCTGTGGGTACCGAAGGTGACAGGTGGGGTTGGGACAGCAAGAACGTGATGTATATAACCAAGAAGAGGCTTGAGCTGCCGGACCTCAAGGTGAAGGACATCATGGTCCAGAACGTCGTCACGGCCACCAAGAAGACCCCCATACCGGAGTGCGCCAAGAAGATGGCCAGGATGAAGGTGGAGCAGATCCCGGTCATCGATGCCGATGGGGATATCATAGGGCTTGTGAGGGACATCAGCCTCCTCAAGGCCTTCGGCTCCTAGCCATCGGCCTATGGACAGGCACGAGAAGGCGATGGAGCTGGCTCTCAGGAGGGGCTTCCTATGGCCCTCCTACGAGATCTACGGCGGCGTCAGCGGCTTCTACGACTACGGCCCCCTGGGCGCCACCCTCAAGAAGAAGATCGAGGACCTCTGGAGGCGCTTCTACTGCGTCCAGGAAGGGTTCCTCGAAATATCCTCCCCCACCGTGGGGCCCGAGGAGGTCTTCATAGCCTCTGGGCACGTGTCCAACTTCGTCGACCCCATGGTGGAGTGCCAGAAGTGCCACGAGGCCTTCAGGGCCGACCACCTGGTGAAGGGCTCTCTGGAGGTGAAGACCGATGGCCTATCCTACAAGGAGCTGGAGAGGCTGATAAAGGATAATGCCATAAAGTGCCAGGAGTGCGGCGGTCCCCTGGGGGAGGTCTGGTCCTACAACCTGATGTTCAAGACCCACATAGGCCCCGGCTCCAGGAAGGTGGGCTACCTGAGGCCCGAGACGGCCCAGGGGATGTTCATCCTCTTCAACCGCCTCTACGCCTTCTACCGGAAGAGGCTGCCCTTCGGCGCGGCCCAGATAGGGAAGGCCTACAGGAACGAGATCTCCCCCCGCCAGGGGCTGATAAGGCTGAGAGAGTTCACCCAGGCGGAGGTGGAGATCTTCGTCCACCCCCTCCAGAAGACCCACAAGGACTTCGCCAGGTATGCCGGGGACGAGCTCCTCTTGATGACGAGGGGCGGGGAGGAGAGGAGGGTCACCGCCAGGGAGGCCGTGGGGACCATAGTGGCGCATGAGCTCCTCTGCTACCACCTCGTCCTGACGCGTCGGTTCCTGGAGGAGGCCGGCGTCCCTGCGGATAGGATCCGGTTCAGGCAGCACCTCAAGACCGAGATGGCCCACTACGCGGCAGACTGCTGGGACGCGGAGGTCTTCACCGAGCGCTTCGGCTGGGTAGAGGTCGTGGGCATAGCAGACAGGACCGACTTCGACCTGCACGCCCACCAGATGGTGAGCAAAGCTGAGCTGGCGGCCTTCGTCCATTACGAGACCCCAAGGCTGGTGAAGAAGAGGGTACTGGAGCCGAATATGGCCAGCCTGGGGCCACAGTTCAAGGGGAAGGCGGGGAAGATCGTTGCGGCCCTGAAGGAGCTGGGGGAAGAAGGCGTGGCGACCTTTGCCAGGGGGGGGCAAGTGACCCTAGAATTGGAAGGCGAGAGGGTGGTCCTGGGGAAGGATCATCTGGGCCTCCGGGAGGCAGAGGAGAGAGTGGTGGGGGAGAAGGTCGTGCCCCATGTGGTGGAACCATCCTACGGGATAGACCGGATCCTATACTGCGTCCTGGAGGCGGCCTACCTGGAGAGGGAGGGGCGGGTGATTATGACCTTCAAGAACTCCGTAGCCCCTATGGAGGTGGCGGTCTTTCCCCTCGTCCCGAAAGAGGAGCTGACGGGATATGCCCTACGGATAGTGGATACGCTGAAGGGGGAGGGCCTGATGGTGACCTATGACGAGGGGGACTCCATAGGGAGGAGGTATGCCAGGGTGGACGAGGCTGGTGTCCCCTATGCCATCACCGTGGACTTCGACTCCCCCAAGGATGATAAAGTCACGGTTCGGGAGAGGGACACCGCCAGACAGGTGAGGGTGGATACAAAAGACCTCTCGCAGTTCCTCAAGAAGGAATTCCCCTGACTACCTCTCATAGTCCCTGTAGTAAGCCACCCTGTTGGTATAGAGATACCTCAGGATCTCCAGGGAGTTCCTGGGGTGGTTGGCAGGGTCGTTGATGTCAGGGAGCCTCTTGAAGAAAGCCCTGACCTGCTTGGGATCGCTTGGGGAGGCGTTGAGGTCCTCCAGGTACCCAACAGGATTGCACCTCCCGTCCAGGTCACAGAGGAGCCTCCTTATAGGGGCTATCCCCCCACACGTGTCCAGGGTCTCAGGGCTTACCTGGTAATAGGTCTCGCTCCCCCTCATCCCTCTCTTCAAGACCCCCCGGTCCTCTGCCAGATAGGTGAGATGGGAGTAGACGTGAGCGAAGAGTCGCACCCCCACCCGCTTCTTCAGTATGCTGAAGATACGGTTGATGGTGTATAGGCGGTCCCTATCCAAGAGGCCCACATACTTGACCCTTATCCCCAGCTCCCCCTCCAGGTACGCGTGGACCTCCTCAAACTCCTCGGGCTTGAGCCTCTCCCCTACGTAGAAGCTCAAGGCCGCGTGGGAGAGCTTACCGCTCTCCATCCCGTCGTCGGGTATGTTCTCGATCAGTCCGTCCATGATGAGGGTCCTGATGGGATTCCTCAACTGGCTCCCGAGACTCTCAACCCCGCCTGCGCCCTTCAACCCGTTCATTTAAATCACTTTTTATAGTACAAACGAAGGATAACATACTCAAATATGGAATCTCTCGGCAGTAACGTACCTGACTCTGGCCCACTCCAAGATTCTATCTATGAGCAGGCGGTAGGGTATATTTAACGGGAAAGGGAGGGCGTAACTCTTTACTTCTCCCTTGTAGAATCTGAAGAGGACCGCATCCGAGAAGGTCGAGTCCTGGGCTCTATGGGCATTCAACTTCCGCCCAAGGACTCGGCCTTCTATCTCACCGGCCTCGATGGACCTGAAGCCGCGGACCTCCAGCTCCCTCCTCAGTTTTGCCTCGAAGGCCCTCTCCCTCTCCCAGCCCAGCTCATAGGTCCTCGATACCCCCCTCCCCTGCTCCTGGCTGGTCAGGGCCTCCAGCCTGATTATCTCCTCGGGGGAGAGCTCCACCACATTGCTGTGGGGCCTCAGATCCAGGAGATGGAAGAACCGTCCTCCCGGCCTGAGGACCCTTGCAGCCTCCCCCACGGCCCCTGGGAGATCGAAGAAGGAGTCGAAGGAGGTATAGCCGCATACTGCGTCCAGAGAACCGTCCCTGAAGGGCAGGGCGTAGGCGCTCCCCAGCAGCCCTCGGGCCCCGTCCATCCTTCGGTCTCTCAAGGCCTCCTCGAGGAAGAATCTGTTCTTCTCGAGTTGTATCCAACCCCCGGCCATGGGGCCTGGGAGGTGGGAATAGAGGAAACCAGTGCCGGAGCCCACCTCCAGGATGGTGCCTTCCACAGGGTATCTCTCGAAGAAGACCCTTATGCACTCGCCCAGGGCCCCCTCCACCGGCAGCCTAACCCCCCCCATGTCCACGTGGAAGGGGCCTACAGAGACCTTACCCACTGGGCTCTTCCCTCGCTCTTCCTCGCTCTTCCTCCTTCCCCTCTTCGACCACCTTAGCGACCAGTGGGGCGCCATCGTCCCTCCGCCCCCCGTCCACGATCATCTCGTCAACCCGCAGGACCGCTGTGACGGCGTCCAGGGCGGACTTCAGGACCTGGGCCTTCACCCTGTAGGGCTCCACCACGCCCGCATCCCGGGTATCGACGATCCCGCCTGTGATCAGGTCCAACCCCGACCAGCTCCCCCCCTTCTCATGGGCGACTCGGAGGGCCAGCAGCTTCTCGATGGGGTCGAAGCCCGAGTTCTCGGCCAGGGCCTTTGGGATGGACTCCAGGGC
>JACQPM010000085.1 GCA_016207475.1 Methanobacteriota archaeon
ACGATGAAGAGGCCGTTGACGGTGGTATTGGCCACTGGGTGGTATATCTCGAACGTACTGATCGCCTCGGTTTGGAGAGAGTTTGGAAACCCTTGAGGCCGACGGTATATAAATTTTTCAGTATCCCAAAGCGCTCTTGACCATCAGGAGTCCGAGGGGGATCATGATGAAGCCGAAGAGCCTCCTCAGCGTGGCCGAAGGGATCTTCCGGTTGAGCTTGGCCCCTATCACCGTCCCCACCACGCCCCCTGCCATGAGGAGGAGGCCTATGGTCAGGGCCACGTCCCCGTTGGAGTAGTAGGTGCTCGCTCCCACTATGGAGGATGCCACTATCTGGGCCAGGTCCGTCCCCACGGCCACCTTTATAGGTATGCCGAGGAAGACGAGGCCCGGGACGAGGAGGAAGCCGCCCCCCACCCCCAAGATGCCTGAGAAGAGGCCCACGCCCCCGCCCAGGAGGACCATCTTCGGGACGTTTATATCGTACTCGCCGGACCTGCTCTGGCGGTGGATGTCCATGGGGACGTAATGGGTTATCATGTTAATCGGAAGGAAGGAGAAGAGCCCTTGCTGCTGGATCGGCGGGGGGATGGAGACAGGTCCCGGGACCACTGCAGCGGCCTTGAGGGGCGCCTTCTTGGTCTGCATGAACTTGTACGCTATGATTACAACGAAGACCCCGAAGACCCCCTTCAGGAGGTCGGCAGGTATGAAGCGGGAGACAACGGCCCCCACATAGGCCATCAGGGCCCCCGAGGAGGCCAGGACGGCTGCCAGCTTCAGGTCCGAGGAGCCGAGCTTGAAGTGCTGGTAGGCTCCGGAGGCGGCTATCCCAGTGATCTGGAAGAGGCTCGTCCCTATCGCCAGCCGGATGGGGAGGCCGAGGTAGAGGGTCAGGAAGGGGACGACCAGGGTCCCGCCCCCGACCCCCAGGAGCCCGGTGATGATGCCCACCAGGACCCCGTAGCCGAGGACCACGAGGGGATCGAAGGCTATCCCCGCGACCTGGGCCTGGAGGTAGAGGTCGAGCACCTACCTCACCACCATCACCGGGACCTTGGCCCCGCCTAGGATGGCGGAGGTGACGGACCCCAGGACGAGCTTCCCGAAGTGCCCCCGCCCCCGTGTCCCTACGACTATGAGGTCTGCCCCGCCATCCTCGGCCTCCCTGAGGATCTCCTCCGGCGGATTCCCGACCCTTATCCGCCCCTCCAGCTTGAAGCCCAATCCACTGGCATGCTCCTGGGCCTTCAGGAGGTGTTTCTCCCCAGTCTTGGTATAGGCCTCTATGAGCTCCTCCTTGTACTCGGTTATCCCAGAGATGGCCGAAGAGTACTGGATGGCGTACTCGTCGACCACGTAGAGGGCCGTGGCGCCGGCCTTGAACCTCCTAAGGAGGCCGAGGGCGAAGTCTAAGGACTTCATGGAGGCCTTAGAGCCGTCCACCGGTACCAGGAGCCTCTTGAAGCCCCTCACCTGGGCATTGGGCGTGAGGATCAGGATGGGGCACGGTGCCGCCCTTATCACCTTGTCGGCCACGGACCCGAGCGGGAGTCGCCCGCCGCTCCTCCGGGAGGCCATGAGGATCAGGTCCGCCTTCAGCTCCCTGGCCTTCTGGACGATCTCCTCGGCGGGGTAGCCCACCACGAGGTGGGAGTCGACCTTTATCCCGGCCTTCCCGTAGATGCCCTCGACCACCTCCATGCACTTCCTGCCCCCCTCCTCCGCCTTTCTGACCAGCAGCTCCTTCCGGGAGGTGGCGTCCATGTACTCCCCGGCGAGGCTGGCCGTATCGATGATGGAGCTGTCGACGACATGGAGGATGGTGGCCTCAACCTCGGTGGCCACCTTGAGGGCCTCTAGGGCCTTCCTGGTGCTCTCTACCGATTCTCCGGTGGTGTCGATGGGTACCAGTACCCGCATCCCTCACCTCAAGGGCCTGAGAGGAAGGTGTCGAACTTCCTGACCCTCACCGAGAGCCCCTGCTTCACGCGGTCCGTCAGCCTCTGGAGCTTGGGGGTGAAGACGATGACCGGGCAGGGGGCCGCCCTTATCACCTCGTTGGTTATGGAGCCGAAGAGGGCCTTGGACACGCTGGACCTGTTGTGGGTCCCTATGACTATGGCGTAGGCGTCGGCCTCCCTGGCCTCGCGGACGATCTCCCGCGCCGGGTTGCCCAGCCGGAGGCGGGTCTCTACCTCGATCCCTTCCCCCCCATAGATCCCTTTGAGTTCCCGGAGGTAGGCCTCCCCGTCCCTCACGGCCTTCTCCAGGACCGCATCCCTCCTCGTCCCTATGTCGAAGTACTCATCGTCGGCCAGGGCCGCCCTCCCTATCAGGGCCTCGTCCACCACGTAGAGGACCGTAGGGTCCGCCCTCCCTCTGAGCTCCCTCATCCACTCCACTACCTGCCGGGTGACGGACTTCGAGTCTTCGGTGTTGTTGGCAGCGATTATTATCCTCTTGCCCTCCATGGATAACCTCCTATTTTCTATATCTATATCT
>JACQPM010000086.1 GCA_016207475.1 Methanobacteriota archaeon
ACCACGGTGCCCGTGGGCTTGACGGCGTAGGGATGGCTCTCGGAGCCGACGTAGATGGCCCCTATCCTCCGGGGATCTATCCCAGCCATGCGGAGGGCATTCCTGGCAGCCTCCACGGCGATGGTGGCGGCGTCCTCGTCTATGTTGGGGACGGCCTTCTCCGCCACCCTGAGGCCGTTCTTTATGCTCTCTGGATCCTCCCCCCAGATCCTGGCTATCTCCTCCACCTTTATCCTGTACTTGGGTATGTAAGCTCCGTATCCCACAATGCCTACCATGAAACACCACCTAAGGGGTCTTCGCCCTCAGCTCCTTTATCATCTCCTCGACGCTCTCCAGCCGGGAGAGTATCACCGGTATCTTCTCCCTCTCCGCGATCTTGACCCCCAGGGGGTCCACGGCCCTGGGCCCATGGAGGACCACCAGCCCGGGCTTCATGCTGGAGACCCGGATGGCCACCAAAGGTGAGCGACCTCCCGATACCTTGGTGAAGATGAGGGCCCTCTCCGATGTCAGGCCGTAGATGCTGATGAAGTCCTGATGGGTGAACTCCAATATCGCCTTGGGGCCGTCGATGGCAGTGTAACCGTATATCTCCTTCTCCAGGAGTTCGCCGTTGGCCACTACCTCCCCCTTGACGATCCTGCAGAACTCCGAGGCCCTCATGGGGGAATGGAACTCCCGCAGATCGAGGATCGCCCCTGTGGCCACGGTCCCTCTGGCGGCCCGCTCGTAGGCCCGCAGGACCTTGGAACCCTGATGCTCGTCCCTCCGGATCAGCGCTTCGACGATCTTCCGCACCATCCTGGCGCCAGGGGATTTCCTCCTCCCGCTCTCGTAGTCGCTCACCACCGATGCCGAGACCTCCAGCTCCCGCGCCAGGCCCGTCTGGGAGACGTCGAAGACCTCCCTCCATTTTTTTATGGTCCTGCTGGGACTGTTGGACAGCACGATCTCTCCAGCTACCCTGTTGGAGAGCTCCTCCTTGGCTCCCATGGCCACCTCCGGTCTCCCTCCTTCTGGTATGCAGGGGTATTTAAGGGTTTCGTCAAAGACGTAAGTGCACATAGACGAATGACGATAGAGTGGTTTTATTAACCGAAGGCAGAGATAGAACGGGGGCCGTGGGGTAGCCTGGTCATCCTCGTGGCTTCGGGAGTCATGGACCCCGGTTCAAATCCGGGCGGCCCCATCTGTCAGCGCTTCGCAGCCAGGCCTTTCACGATGGATAGCATGAATGACTGCTTGCGCCGACACTCCTCAGCACTTCGCAGGACTCCATATGGTCGTCCTGCTCGTGCCGAGACCCTTAGTTCCACCTGCGGGGCCTGTGCCGCCGCGGCCTGGTGGGCCTCTCGATATCTTCCTCCGCCACACGGAATCCCGACGGCGAGGGCCGGAGGCCCGGGAGCCGGTACCTTGTCAGGGGGCGATAGTACCGCTCCACCTTCATCATGTTCTCCAGGTCCCTGGGGCAGAGGATAGAGAAGGCCTTCCCCTCCCTCCCGGCCCTGCCCGTCCTGCCGATCCTGTGGACGTAGTCCTGGGGGTTCCGGGGGATGTCGTAGTTGAAGATGTGGCTCACACCCTCGATGTCCAGGCCTCGGGAGGCTACGTCCGTGGCCACGAGGATCCCTGGTTCTCCCTCCCTGAAGCCCCTTATGGCCCTCTCCCGCTGGTTCTGGGTCAGGTCGCCGTGGACCGCACAGGCCTGGAACCTGCCCTTGGAGATCTGGCGAGCCAAGTTACTTGTCATCCTCTTGGTGTTGCAGAAGATTATTGCCGAGGAGGGGTTCTCCTTCTCCAGGAGGGCGATGAGCGTCTGGAATTTCTCCGCCTGGGCGGTCTCTATGCACGCCTGCTCGATCTTGGGCTTCTCTTCCTTGTGCTCGGCAGAGAAGTATGCAGGGTTCCGCATGTGCCTCCTGCCCAGGCGTTGGACCTCCTCGGGCATGGTGGCGCTGAAGAGCATCGTCTGCCTCGACCTGGGTGTCTCTCTGATGATCGCCTCCACGTCCGGCAGGAAGCCCATGTCGAGCATCCTGTCCGCTTCGTCTATCACGAGGGTCCGGACCTTCCCCAGGTTCATGGTGCCCCTCCGTAGGTGGTCCAGGAGCCTTCCGGGCGTCCCGACTACGACCTCCGTCCTCCGCAGGGCAGAGATCTGGGCCCTCATGGACTGCCCGCCGTAGACGGGGAGGACCTCCACCCCCCTGTACTTCCCCAGGGCCCCCACCATGGCCGCTATCTGGAGGGCGAGCTCCCTCGTCGGCGCCAGGATCAGGGCCTGGATGCCCCCCTTCCTCTCGAGCTTCTCCAGGATGGGGATGGCGAAGGCGGCCGTCTTGCCTGAGCCCGTGGCCGAGCACCCTATCACATCCTCCCCGCCCATTGCCCGGGGGATTACCGCCCCTTGGATCTCAGTGGGCTTCTCATATCTCTGTTCCCTGACGGCCTTGAGGACCGAGGGTCCTATATTCATCTCTTCAAATCGCATTTGATCTACTCCTTTCTCTTTTAGAAGGAGCTAAAAAATAAGAATCGTAGGAAAATCCACCAAATCTTAAGATCTAACTTCTTCCCGTTTGGATTTACGTCTGAGTATTTAAATATATCCCTGAAAGCTCTTTACCTGAACCTGCTGTGCATATCCAGGAGGGAGAGGATCTCCGAGGCGAGTTCTTTCTCCAAGATCCCTGCCTTTACCTTCTCATTGATGAACTCCTCGGCCTCTTCGATACCCAGGTTCGTGGCCTTGGAGTATATGGAAGCGAAGATGGGCTGCCGGTCCTGCTCGTTCGGGATCTTCTTCAGGAGGTTGGCGAGATCGAAGACGAACCTGCTCATTCTAGCTCTGTCCAGCATCCGCTTCCTGGTGGTGCCGCCGGGGTTGCTCTGGCGGTGTTCCGGCCTTCTGCTCTTGCTGTATTTTCTCCTACGCAATCGATCGCCTGCCGATACGGTAGATGTAACATCCGCATTTATATGGATTTGGGAGTTGTTATAATCTTGCGGATGTTGATGGGAGGGGACGGTATGGAGAGGTATGAACTGGCGGAAGGAGCTCTACGATACGGTCGTCTATATCGTTGTAGGCCTGGTACTGGCCTTCTCCCTCAACCTGGGCCTCGGCTACGCCATGGGGACCGACAAGCCGGTGATGGCGGTGGTCTCGAGCTCCATGGAGCCTACGTTCTACAAGGGGGACCTGGTGGTGGTGAAGGGCATCAGCCCTGAGGAGATAGCAGTGGGGGACATAATCGTCTACAATAACCCCATCAGGCGCATACCTGTGGTCCACCGCGTCGTGGCCGTGGAACACAAGGGCGAGGAGATCTACTTCTACACGCAGGGCGACAACACCAGGACCAACAGGTACTCGGATCAGGTGGCGGGGATAGCGCCCCCCGTCCAAGGGGAGTGGATAGCTGGGCGCGTCATCCTCGTCATCCCGAAGCTCGGCTGGTTCAAGGTCCTCATCGCTGGGATCTAGCTACCTCCGGATACCCCCGAGGCCCACCAGTACCCTCTCAAGCTTCCCAAAGTCCTCTTCCGGCCCCAGGGCCTCCACCCGCAAGGTTATGCTCTTCATCCCGGCCGGTACCTGGGGCCCCCGATAGACGTCCAGGACCGTGCAGGAGACGACCCCTCCGTCCAGGGCCAGCACCACCTCCGCCAGGGTGCCCTCCTCCACCCCTTCCGGGAAGAGGAACGAGAAGTCCCTCTTAACCTGGGGGAGGTTCTCCCGTCTCCACTGCCTGAGGAAGGCCTCGTCCAGGAGCTCGACGTTGGAGAGCCTCAGGGTCACCTCCCTCCTCTCGCTGGCTATGGTGACGGCCTCGGGCTCCACCCTGACCACCCGACCCACGTGGATGGCCCCGGAGTAGATGTGCTTCAGGGCCACCTCCCGCCCCACGGCCTCCTTCAGCCTCCGCAGCTCCTCCCGCATCGCCAGGATGACCTTGTCGGACCTGCCCTTGGCCGCCTCTATATCCCCCATCTGTCGGGCACTCTCGGCCATCACCCCGGCAAATGCCGCCATGTCCTTTCTCTCCACTACTTGCCTCAGCCGCTCGGCCTGGGCTATGAAGGCCTGGTGCACCCTTCCTATCTTTGGGTTCTCCATCTGGATGGAGGCGTAGAGCCTGGGGCTCTGGCCCACTATCCTGGCTATGAGGTCCAGCATGAGGCCGTAGATGGGCGAAGCGAAGGACCTGGAGCGCCGCACGTCCACCCCCAGCTCCCGGAGGGTTGATGCCACGGAGATGTAGGTGAAGTGGGTCAGGCCCTGGACGACGGCCATGATCTCGTCGTGCTCCTCTGGAGTAGTAACAACCACTCGGGCCTTCTCCCTGGCCAGGAGCTCCTTAAGGAAGCCCTCCCACCTGGTGCCGCGGACGGGGGTGAGGATGAAGGTGAGCCCCTCGAAGGTCGTCTCCCTCGGGCCGAACATTGGATGGGTGCCTATGACCTCCACCCCCTCCGGCGCGAACCGGGCCATGGCGGCGCAGGGCCTCTCCTTGACCGAGGTGACGTCCATGAGGAGGGCGCCCGGCTTCACGTGGGGGGCCACCTCCTCTATCACCTCCAGGGTGTTCTCTATATAGACGGAGATGACGACGATATCCGCCTCCCTGGCCGCCGCCGCGTTGTCCGTGGTGAAGCTGACCCCCAGCCCCTGGGCCACGGCCTCCCCCTTGGCCCTGTCCCTGCCGGTGATGACGACCTCGTGCCCCTCCTGCCGGAAGAGCATGGCAAAGAGCCTCCCGAACTCCCCGCTCCCCCCTATGATGGCCACCCGCATGCCAGGGGATATGGCCCCTCGGGATACAAATAACCTTCGAACCGATGGCTTTTTATCCCTCACAGCCTTACCCTCAAGGGATGCGGAATATCGTCCTCACCGGCTTCATGGGCGCCGGCAAGAGCACCGTGGGGAGGAGGCTCGGGGAGCGCCTGGGGATGGAGGTCGTGGATACAGACGACCTCGTGGAGGAGATGGCAGGGATGAGGATCAGCGCCGTCTTCTCCACCTTCGGGGAGGCCTATTTCCGTGACTTGGAGTCCAAGGCCGTGGCCAGGGCCTCGGAGCTCGAGAACCGCGTGATCGTAACTGGCGGGGGCGTCGTCCTGAGGAGGGAGAATATCGCGAACCTAAGGCGGAAGGGCGTCATAGTGTATCTCCATGCGGAGCCTGAGGTGATATACGAGCGGATAAAAGGGGAGCGCCACCGCCCCCTGCTCCAGGTGGAGGATCCCCTCGCGAGGATAAGGGAGCTCCTGACCTGCAGGGCCCCGTACTACGCCGAGAACGACCTACTGGTGGACACATCCTCCAAGACCGTCGAGGAGGTGGTGGACGAGGTGGTGGAGAAGGTCCGGAGGCCGACTACTTGAGATTCCTGGCCTTCTTCAGGGAGTCGATGGAGCCGGACCTGAGGTAGAACTCCTCCGCCCTCTCCAGGTCCCCCATCTTGGCGTAGACGTCCCCCAGGAGGCCCAGGGGGTACTCGTTGCCGAAGTGCCCTTTGAGGAGGGCGTGGTTGAGAAGCTCCAGTGCTTGCCTCAAACGCCCCTCCCGCAAGCACTCCTCGGCCTTCTGGCAGAGGGGCATCTTATCCCGATAGGTCTTCTGGAAGAGGGCCAGCTCCTCGCCCCGAAGCCTCTTGGATATGAGGTCCGAGAGCTGGGCGGCGTTGAGGGCCCTGTAATTCGGATCCAGGCGTGTGAGGACCTCCTCCTCCTTGCCCATGGGGCCTCAGACCTCTTCGATCTCCCCGAAACCCTGCTTCTGGAGGACCTCCTTGACCCTGGCCCTGTGCTCCCCCTGGAGTTCGATCTTGCCGTCCTTGACAGTACCGCCGCAGGCCAACTTGGACTTGAGCATCTTGGCCAGGTCGTCCAGGTTGACCTTCTTATCGTCTATCCCATCGATCACCGTCACCGACTTCTTGAACTTCCGCTGTTGGACGGAGATCCTTATCTTCTGGGCCTCTTTCGCTATCTCCTCGCAGATGCAGAGCTCCAACGGCAGGCCGCAGACTTCACAGACTCCCATCTATCAACCACCTCTGAATCGTACCTTCGGCAAAGCTACTTCAACTCCTCCAAGACTACCTTTCGCATCAGTTCAAGAGGCGCATCTATGCCCAGCCAGATCTTCAGGCTCTCGGCACCCTGGTTCAGGAACATCTCCAGGCCGCTGATGGTCCTGGCCCCCGCCTCTCGCGCCTCCCTGAGGAGGCGGGTCTCCAGGGGGTTGTAGACGATGTCCATGACCGCCAGTCCTGGCCTGAGGAGGCCCTTCTCCACCAGGCTCTCTCCCACCTTGGGGTGCATCCCCACGGGAGTCGCATGGATGAGTATCTCCGCCTTCTCGATCCCTTCCCGGAGGCCCCCCTCCTCCAAGAGCCCGCCAGAGACCTCCACTCCCGTCCCCCTCCTCACGTCCTCCACCAGCCGCGCCACCTCCCCCTCCACTACCCCCAGGATGGTGAGGGACGCCACGCCCCCCCGCAGGGCGAGGGCCATAGCAATGGCCCGGGCGGCTCCCCCGGAGCCCAGGATGAGGACCCTCTTCCCCAGGGGATCGGCCCCTCCTTCCCTCAGCGCCCGTAAGGCGCCTATCCCGTCGGTGTTGTAGCCTTCCAGGCTACCGTCAATCTTTACTGTATTCACAGCCCCTATCAGCCTGGCTTCCTCCGCGAGTCTGTCCAGGAGGGGCAAGATGGCGACCTTGTGGGGTATCGTGACATTTACCCCTCCGAAGCCCAGGGCCCGCATCCCCTCCACCGCCTTCGGCAGGTCCTTGGGAGGGACGCGGAAGGCCGTGTAGACGGAGTTGAGGTCCAGCGCCCTGAAGACGGCGTTGTGCATCGCCGGGGAGAGGGAGTGGGCGATGGGGTCCCCTATGACACAGAAGAGCCTGGTGCCGGCGTCTACCATGGACCCCTCAGGATTTCCATCACCTGCCGCACCGCCCCCACCTCCAGCTGCCCGGGGGCCGTGGGTCTGCCGATGGAGGCGTATATGATCTTCGAGCCGAAGAAGGGGGTGGCGATCCTGGAGATCCTGCCCAGGTCCCCCATGGCTATGGTGCAGAGGGACCCCAAAGAGGCCGAGGTGTGGGTAACTTGGAGGAGCCTGAGGACGTCCCCCCGGGTATTGGCGGTTACCGCGAGCTTCGCCACGGAGGCGCCTATGGAGAACTCTTCCTCCAGGACCTGCCTCATGACCTCCACCTCTGGGGTGCCAGAGAAATCGTGATAGGATACGATGACCGGTTTCATCTTCTCTTTGGCCAGGGCTATCACCTCGTCCCTCATGGCCCTCTCGGCCCTGAGCTCTATGTCCACCATATCTGCCAGCTCCATGGCCTCCAGGAGGATGCCTATGCGCTCCCTCTCGTTCCCGGGGAAGACACCGCCCTCCTTCTCCCACCGGTTGGCGAGGATTATGGGGAGGTCTACCTGGATCCGGAGGTTCTTGAGGAGCCTCTTCACGGTGGCGGGGCTGGAATTTTCGAGGGAATCTGCCCTCACCTCCAGCATGTCCGCTCCCTTCACGTCCCTGGCTGCCGCCAGGAAGTCCTCCACGCTCCCCTCCATTAGCGATGCGCAGATAGCAGGCTCCTTGAGTCCTTTCACCAGCATGCCTACCTCTCTATGATGCTCTCCTCCACCTCCATCCCGAAGTGGCGCCCCCCCTCTTTGGCGTGGAGGAGGACCTCATCCCCGAGCTTGAGCCTGGAGATGGAGATGGGCTTCCCGTCCTTGCCTACGAGCATGATGGTCTCTGCGTTCTGGAGGAGGGTCTTATATACCTTCCCTTCGCACTCGGCCTCCAGGAGCAGGAGGGGCCTCTTCTCGATCTTCACCCTCCCAACCACGACGCGCCTGGTCCCGCCCTTCCAGTCCACCGCCAGGACCTCGTCCCCGGCCTTGAGCTCGCTCAGGTACTTGGTCTTCATCCCCGGTCCAAGGACATAGGCGTGGACAGCGCCGGCGTTCACCCTGAAGGGGCGCGAGGCCACATACTCGGTCTCCAGGGTCTCGGAGTGGACAAGGAATAGACCGCTCCCCTGGGAGCCGATGAGCATCCCCTCCCCCACCTTGAAGATGGAGGCGGTGTCGACGCATACCCTGTCTCCCATCCCCACGGGGCTCAGGGTCTTGATCTTGCCGATCTTGAGTCCCACGGCCTCCGTGGCCTTGGAGACGGCCTCGGCCACGCCCTTGATCTCCCGGGGGTCCGGGTTCTGAAGGAGGACCCCGTCCACCCCCACCTCCAGGGTCTCCAGGGCCAATCTAGCCTCCTCTAGGTCCTGGACCCCGGCTATCACCTCCACCTGGGCCTTCTGGAGCTCTGCTATCAGGTTCTCTAGGGGTATCACCTTCCAGTCCTTGCCCACCACCAGGATGTAATCCGCCACCTTCCCCTCCAGGGCCGCCAGCCGCTCGTGGGCCTTGCTCTCTATCTCCACGTAGCCGCAGGTCCTGCGCCCCTTCCCCTTCAGCTCCCGGAGCCTTGCCAGGTCTTTGGACCTATCCAGCTCCTTGGGCAGCGGGGCCTTCCTTCCCCCCTCTCCGGCGCGCCCCACCAGCAGTATCGCGGCCTTCTCAGGGGTCTCCTCGCCAGCCCCTGCATCCACCACCAGGTCCACGCTACCCAGGGCTGACGCCTTCTCCAGGTCTTCCCCCTTCACCAGGATACCCTTGGCCCCCGCCTCCAGGGCCGAGGTGATGAGGACCTTCCGCTCTGCCCATGTGGGGCCTATGGTGGCATCTACCCAGAGGAACTTCATCTATACACCAACGGTATACGCCCTCCCCTATATATTCTCTACTTCAGCTCCTTGAGGGCCTCCTTCACTTCGAATCCCTCATGGACGATCTTGGTCATGGCCCTCACCATCTTGGTCGGGTCATCGGACTGGAAGACGTTCCTGCCTATACTGGCCCCGGCCCCTCCTGCTTCCACCGAGTCCTTGAGCATCTCCAGGACGTCCTGGGGCGTCGTCATCTTGGGGCCGCCGGCGATGACCACCGGCACCGGGCAGCCTTTTGCCACCTCTCTGAAGGTGTCCGGGTCCCCGGTGTAGTTGGTCTTGACTATATCGGCCCCCAGCTCAGCCCCGGCCCTGGCGGCGTGCTTCACCGCCTCGACAGCGTGCTCCGACTTGATCTCCTTCCCCCTCGGGTACATCATGGCCACGAGGGGCATCCCCCACTCCACGCACTCCGCCGAGACCAGCACCTGGATCTGGAGCATGTCTGCCTCGTTCTCTGCCCCCACGTTTATATGGA
>JACQPM010000090.1 GCA_016207475.1 Methanobacteriota archaeon
GGTGCGGTGGAGAGGGTGGCGGAGGAGTCCCGCGTCTCCCTGGAGTTCGGGCTGGTGGAGCGGATCATGGAGGCGATAGCCAGTGGGACCGGCCTGGTGGCATACGGGCTGGAGGAGGTCCAGCGGGCCCTGGATTACGGAGCTGTGGAACAGCTTCTGATCACCGACACCTTCCTCAGGAAGTGTGAGGGGGCCGATGGGCTCATCGAGAGGGCCAAGGGGATGAGGGGTGAGGTTGTGATAGTCTCCACCGAGCACGAGGCGGGGGAGAGGCTCCAGGCCCTGGGGGGCATAGGGGCCCTCCTGAGGTTCAGGATAGGTACATAGCCAGGGCGGCGAAGGGCAGGATTATCTCCAGTACCAGGAGCCTAGACCGGGTATAATTCCTGACGTAGTTCTGGAGGGACTTCACCTCTGGCTGGAGGACTATCTTGGGTCCGTAGAGTCGCCTCCTCCAGGGATACCCGGCCATGATCCCGTAGTCCAGGGAGTCCAGGGCTAGGTGGAGGGCCAGGCCCGCTATGGCGATGGCGGCCAGCTTACCAGGGAGGAGGAAGAGGGGCAGGAAGGCGAGGGGGGAGTGGGTCGGGAGCGCCCTGTGGTCCTTCTTTATCAAGTAGTCCAGGTCCACGGCCGAAGAGGAGAGGGCTAGGAGGAGGAGCTCCCCAGGGGCCAGAGGGTGCCAGATGGATACGGCTTTCCCCAGGATGAGGGCGGCCGACAGGTGGGCCAGCGGGAGCATGCCTCACCCTCTCCCCAGGGCCTTAATAAACCTCTTGGAGACGACAGCCATGTTAGTGGCCAGGACGAAGAGGAGGACCCTCAGGGCGAACCTCATCCCCTTCCCCCGCCCTATCTGGAGGCCCTCTGCCATACCTTTGTACTCCAGACCCCTCCGGATTAGGCTGAAGTCTACCAGGGGGTTCTCCCTCACCTCCCTCTCCAGCCTGCCGACGGCCTTCTTCACGCCCAGCCCAATGGGCTCCTCCAGGAAGTAGAGGGCTGCTTCCGCTTCGTAGAGGAGGGCCTTGGTGGCCAGCCTGACGCCCCGGGTGGGGGAGACGAGGACCACCAGGGCAGCGTAGAGGGCCAGGTACTTGGGTACTGCCAGGGCCTTTACCCTATCCCAGAAGGATACCTCCAGGGATATCTCCTCCCGCACGTCCCTCCCCCAGAGGACCTTCCCTTCCTGCCTGATCTTCCGGAGGAGCATCCCCTTGGGGGCCACGAAGAAGAGGGCGGCCCTGAAGAAGGGGTCGTGGAACTCTCCCTTCTCCCAGTCCACCTCCCCGGATTCCAGCACCTCGAAGGGGCAGTAGAGCCTCGTCTTCCTCTCGACGGCGCTCAGGAGGTCTCCTTTCCCCAGGGAGCAGACCTCCCGGAAGGCGGTCCCGTAGCGGGAGTCCAGCTCCCAGAAGAGCCCGGTGGCATATTCCGTGACCTCCAGCTTCCCGGGCTTCTTGAGTTGGATTATCAGATCTATGTCGCTGGCTCCCCTTATCCAATCCCCCCGGGCAGCGGAGCCGAAGAGGAGGATGAAGTCGATACGATCCCCGTATCGGGCTGTGAGCCCCTCCACGAACTCCTCCAGGAACCCCTCCACCAGGTCCTGGTCTCTCAAAGGGGGAAGACCTCCGTCTCCAGCCGGTCGGCGGTGGGGTACTCCTCCACCAGGGCGTATTGGAGGTCCTTCCGCCGGTAGAGGCGCGAGAGGCGCTCGGCTATCTCCTGGGTAGTCTCCAGCCTACCTTTCTCCCTGTCGATGGCCATGAGTCCTTCAGGGATCTTGAACCTGTCCCTCACGGCCTCCATGAGAAGCAGTAGCCTCTCGGGGGTCGGGTTCTGGGGGGTTATGGTCCCTTTGAGGAGGAGCCCGTCCCTGCTCACCTCCTCGTATCCCTTGGCCACGTTCCTGGCTGTTCTGAGGAGCCTCCTCCTCAACTGGACGGCGTCCTTGTAGCTGGAGGAGCAGTAGTGGAGGCCGATACCGAGCCCCCGGCAGGCCTCCAGGACCCGCAGGGCGGATTCCTCGCTCCCAAGGACGGCGTTGGAGGTCTCCGCCTTCAGCTCCCACCCCCGCCTCTTCAGACGTGGCGCATTGGTATCAGAGAACTCCAGCTCGTTCAGGTTGAGGAAGCTCCCGCCGAGACCCTCCAGCCTCTCGGCCAAGGCCACGAGCCTCCCCTCACCACCAGGCAGGACGGGTACTTCAATACCCGTCTCTATTCCGAGGTTTATGGAAGCCGCAACAGTCTCCCAGATCTCCTCCCCCGTTACATGAAACCGCAGCTCGTCCAGCCCAGCACCCTTGAGCCCCCTGAGGATATCCATGCCCAGGGGATTGGCGGTGTACATATGGATGTGGAAGGCAGGCCCGAACCTCCCCTTGAGGGCCTCCATATATCCCAGGGCCCTCTTGAGCCTCAGGTCAACACTACCGCCAGTTATGCCGGCCCCTTCGGCCTCCATCCTCTCGGCCTCCAGCAACACATCCTCCAGCCCCTCCACCCTCCGTTCGTTGGCCCAGGGCACGTCCCTCCCCCTCCTCCTCTCCGAGAGGGGGCAGTAAAAGCATCCCCTGGGGCAGATACCCGTGATAAAGAGGACGAGCTTCGCCCCCTTCATGCAGAGCTTGCAGCCCTCAGGTAGGCTTCCAAGGTACCTGTTGGAATGGATCCTGTTAATCTTCCGCATACAAACCGATGCATTTATATAACCTTAGATAACTTTTTAAACTGGCGATTAC
>JACQPM010000092.1 GCA_016207475.1 Methanobacteriota archaeon
CCTCCAGACCGAGGCCTACCGTCTCTTCGGCTATGTCCCGAAGCGGACCCAGGCGATCGCCCAGAGCCTCTACGAGGGCGGATATATATCATACCCCAGGACCTCCTCCCAGAAGCTGCCCGGCGGGATAGGGTACGAGAGGATTCTGAGGGCCCTGGCCGACTCGCCGGAGTTCAGGGAGGCCTCTGGCGTGGTCCTCAAGAAGGAGGTCCTCAAGCCGCGGGAGGGGCCCAAGACCGACCCCGCCCACCCGGCCATATACCCCACGGGCCTCCTGCCCAAGGAGCTGGGGAAGGAGGAGGAGAAGCTCTACAAGCTGACGGTCCACAGGTTCATAGCGGTCTTCGGGGACCCCATGGTGAGGGAGACGGTGAAGGTGGGCTGCGAGATAAGCGGGGAGGAGTTCAGGTTCGGAGGGTCCAGGACCATAGAGGCGGGATGGGGCGCTTTATATCCGTATATCAAGTTCAAAGACCTCGTGCTGCCTCTCCTGGAGGCCGGCGAGCGGTTGCCCGTCCTGAAGGTCTACCCCGAGGAGAAGGTGACGGAACCCCCGCCCAGATATAACCCTGCATCCCTCCTCAAGGAGCTGGAGAAGAGGGGCCTGGGGACGAAGGCCACCAGGGCGGAGGTGGTGGATACGCTCTACCGGCGGGAGTACGCCCGCGGGAACCCCATGGAGGTGACCGAGCTCGGGTCCACGGTCGTCAAGGCCCTGGAGGAGCACGCCCCGGCCATAATATCGGAGGAGCTGACGAAGCGCTTCGAGGAGAAGCTCCAGAGGATCCAGAGCGGGGGCGAGGTGAAGGAGCGGGTCCTGGAGGAGGCCCGGGAGGAGCTGACCCGCATCCTGGGAGAGATGAAGGGGCGGGAGGGGCCCATCGGCCAGAGGCTCGGCGAGGCCCTGGTGGAGAAGGAGCGCCGGAAGAGCATCGTGGGTAAATGCCCCAAGTGCAGCAGTGATCTCAGGATAGTGAAGTCCAGGAGGACCGGGAAGATCTTCATAGGATGCTCCAACTACCCCAACTGCTCCACCTCGTTCCCCCTGCCCCAGAAGGACGGGATAAAGACTACGACCAGGGTCTGCAGGGCCTGCAACCTCCCCATGGTCTCCATCCCCTTCGGGAGGAGGAGGATCCTCTCCTGCGTGGACATGAACTGCAAGTCGAAGGAGAGGGTCAAGGCGCAGGGGAAGCCTTAGCCCCCGCCGCAACCTCACCCAGTACCCCCAAAAAATCCCCTGCGTTTATAAATCCGACGAGTTTCTTGAGCTCTTTTCCATTACTATCCACGAATACTATGGTGGGTGTTCCGAAGACATCGAACTGATGGAGAAGGTCCTTCTCGTTGTCCACATCGACGGCCACAGGGATGAAACTCTCCTTTAACCTATCGACGACGCTCGCATTCGTCAGGACCTCCTCCGCGAACTTCCTGCACCAGGAGCAATAGTCCGACCTGAAGTAGATGAACATGGGCTTATTGTATTTTTTGGCCTCTTCGACGCCCGTTTCAAATGAATAAAATTCGACCTTCCCGAATTTTTGTTCCTGCATGTTATGAGACTTTTTTGTTATGCTCTTTACTTTTATCTTGAATAGAGCTGTCTTGCCAGTGAAATAAAAAGAGACCCTCGGAGGCACCGAGTCTTCGTATCTATGTTTGTATCCCTCCTCTGCCCTCATCGAGATCTCTTTCTCCTCCCCCGCTCTCATGCCGAGGAGGGAGATCTCGATCTTCTCCGGATAGCTCCAGTCCCCCATGGTGACGGTGGCATTGCCGCCGCTCTTCTCGTAGCTGTACTCGATCTCGACGATATCTCCCCTCTGGACGCCGGCCGGATCAATCCCTTCTATCGGGGTTATATGATCACCCCCGGCATCTTGATGCGCCAATGGGAGGGTGGCATTCAATGGGCCGGGTGGGGACGATCCAGCGTCTTTGATTGGTATATCTCCCGCTGAAAGAAGGAGATAGCCCGTTAAGCCTCCGATGGAGACAAGGAGGAGAGGGATTACGATCCTTTTCTGCCACATCTTATGGTTCACGATGGGGCTGCCGTGCATAAAAAGTTGAAGGAAGAGCCCCTTACGGGGCTCTCCTCCTTCCCGGGCTCAGGGCGTTACCCTAAATATCCCTATCATCCCCAGGTCGGCGTGCACATCCATGTGGCAGTGGTAGAGCCAGTCCCCTGGACTCTGGGCCACCGTCTCCAGAACCGACCCCTCTGCCACGAAGAACCCCTTGTTGTCCGCCTCCACCATCTCCGTGGTGTTTGCAGCCACGTTCCTTCTATACAGGGGGTGGCCGTGGAGATGGAAGGTGTGGAGGTCGTTCCCGAGGTTGAGGACGTAGAACCGCACCAGCTCCCCGGTCCTCGCCGTGGGGGTTTCGGTGGTTTTGGTCTGGACGTTGTATGCCTGGGGCAGAGGCCACTGCCGATGATTCAGTGCAAAGAACTTTGAGTTCATGGCACAGTACGAGCAGGCGTGGCCTACGGACTGCGATGGCTTGTCATAGACCTCGTTGAGCAGGACCATGTACTCCTTCGCGGCCGGTAGGGGTTTCGCCGGGTCCTCGATCAGGATGCCCCCCTGGAGGCCCTGCTGTATATGGACCGAGACTGGGTACTTGTCGTCCGAATGGCAGTGGTACGGGTAGAAACCGGGCCTGGTCGCCCTGAAGGTGTAGGTGTAGTTCTTTCCCGGGGGAACGATGGAGCCAGGGGATGTCTGGGCACCGTCATCCGTCACGTTATACTCGAACCCATGGACGTGGATGCTGTGGGCCAGGCTCGCCCTGTTCACCAGCGTGATCTTGACGGTGTCCCCCACATTGGCCCTGATGAAGGGCCCCGGGATGCTCCCGTTGTAGGTCCATGCCGTGAAGAATTTACCAGGAGCGTACTCTATCTGCGTCTCTTCCACGGTTATGGTGTATTCTCTTGTCGTTGGGGCTGCTACTCCCGTCACTTGAGATGTGCCAGTCCCCAGGAGCAGGAGAGCCACGATAGCCAACATCACAATACCGGTGTATAATACGTTCGTTCTCATGCGCTTCCTCCTCGGCTTCAAGACAATGCAGGATAGTATGTAAGTTTAAAATAGATTAATATAATTTTTGAGAAAAGTTATAACCATAATATGATACGCTTTTTAATTTGGAGAGGAGGTTTTCGCATAAAAACAGCTGGTACTGTTTTATCTGTCGATCGAGGTGTCGATACGGGTTGAATCTACCATCCCCAGGCGATGGACAGGGGCACCAGGGCCCCCAGGAGGACTAAGAGGACGACCTTCAGGTTGAACCGCTCGTGGGCCCCGGGCAGGAGGTCGCTGGCGCCCATGTAGATGAAGCCGCCGGCGATGAAGGCCAGGAGCCCCCCGGCGGGGAGTTGCAGGGACCAGGCGAGGAAGGCGCCCAGGGGGGTGAGGGCCCCGTCTATGGCCAGAGCCAAAAGGCTCCCCTTCTGCGCGTGGCCAGCCCCCCTGGTGAGGAGGGCCGTGGAGAAGCCCCTCGGCAGCCCGTGAGCGACGGCAGCGAAGGTCACGGCCAGGCCCAGGAGGGGGGAGACCTTGAAGCCGAGGGCTATGGCCGCCCCTACGACGAGGCTCTCGATGGAGACCCCTGCCAGCGAGGCCAAGTCCACGCTGTGGACTTCGCACTCCCTCTCCCCGCAGGCGTGGATCCTCACCCCTTTCTCGATGAGGTATAGGAGGAAGAAGCCCACCCCCGGGAGGAGGGCATCCCCTGGCATGGCGGCTGCGGGGAGCATGGCCACGAGGGCCGTGGAGATCATCGCCCCGGCGGCGAACCCCAGGAGGTACCTTATGAGGGTCTTCCCTATATCGGTATAGAGAGGCAGGAGCCCGCCCAGGACCGTGGCAGAGCCGGCGATGAGGGCATGGATGAGGTATCCCATCCTATCTCCCGTTGGTAGAAAGGTTGGTATAAACCTTTGGATATACTCCCCACCATGAAGGCCGCCCTCGCCCTGGCCATGGCACTGGTGATCATGGGCTGTACAGGCAGCGATCTGGAGTTGGTCCACCTCACCTCTGGCCCTTGGAAGGAGGCCTTCCCCTCCTTCACCCCTGATGGGAGGGGGATACTCTACGCCTCGGAGGAGGTAGGGAATTACGACCTCTGGTCCATGAATACCGACGGTACCGGTAAGAGGCGCCTCACCGTAGACGAGGGCTACGATATCCTCCCCGCCTCCACCCCGAAAGGGATCGTCTACGAGAGCGGTACAGGTGTATGGCTCCTCCGCGACGGCGGGAGGAGGCCCATCCTGACGGGGGGCTGGTACTCGGACCCGAGGCCCAGCCCGGACGGGAGGCTTATAGCCTATGTCAATACGACTGGAGAGCAGGAGCTCTGGCTGTGGGAACTGGGGGGTGACAACAGGAAGCTCCTGCTGACGGGGCCCCCAAAGCTGAAGAAGGACCCCGCATGGAGCCCCGACGGGCGGGAAATAGCCTTCGCGGGCATGGAAGCCGGTACGTGGAATATATACGTGATGAGGCTCGGCGGCGGGGCCCCCATCCAGCTGACCCAGGGGGGCGAGGAGGCCGATAGGCCGGTCTACACCCCAGAGGGGAAAGGGATCGTCTACAGGAGGCAGGGCAACAGGACGGAGCTCTGGCAGATGGGCGCCAGGGGCGAGGACCCGAGGCCCTTCGTCCTGGGGACAGACTCCATGATGACCTCCGCCTTCAGCCCTGATGGGAGGAATTTCGCCTTCGATGCCAGGAAGGGGGGGAACCTGGACATATGGCTCCTGAGGAACCCCTCCGGTGACTGGCGCAAGGTAGTGGTTGACCTGGCCCTTCAACCGCCATAGAGGACCTGCTGGGCCCTCTCCCTCTCCTCGTCGGTGCCCAGGAGGATTAGGATGTCCCAGGGCTGGAGCCTCTCAGACGAAGCGGGATTGCTGATTATCGTCCCCCCCCTCTCGATGGAGAGGATCGTGACCCCTGTCCTGGCCCTCAGGTTCGTCTCGGCTATGCTCTTCCCCACCACCAGGGCCTCGTCGGTCACCATGAGCTGTCCCACTATCTTCCCCTTCCTCATCCGCTCCACCACCGTAGCGGCGTCCACCCTCCTCTTCCCCACCGTCTCATCGGTCAGGATGGCGTCCCTTATGATCCGGTCGAGGTCCATCTGGAACTTGGAGATGGTATGCCAGAAGAGATAGCCGCAGAGGGCGATGGCGCCCAGGAGGAGGGCCCAGAGGAGGTAGGTGGAGGCCTGGTGATCCCTCAAGAGGAGAGGGGGGACGACCCTTGCAGAGACCAGGAGGAGAGGGATCAGGGCGATGTTCCTCATGGCGGCACCCAGGCGGATATTTCCGAAGAGCTCGAACCTCTTGGCCATTATCTTGAGGATGAGGTCTGAGAGTTCCTGGGCCCTCCGGTAGATGAGGTAGAGGGATGGGATGGAGAGGGCACCTACCAGGACTATGGATGCGGTCTCGAAGCCCATCTGGAGGGGCAGGAATGAGGGGGAGCTCTTCCAGACGTACCCCTCCGCCCACCACCGGAGGAGCCAGAGGAGGAATACGATAAAGGCATTTACGCCTATGTCATAAATTTGTCTCCTGGCCACTCCCGCCGCCTCCACGTCCAGGGGGAAGAGCCTCTTCGCAAGCCGGCCCAGGGAGGCGGAGGATCTGAGGAAGGTCTTGGCCCCCTGGGGCAGGACCCCATCCAGGTAAGAGGCTATGCCCGGCCCGTATCTTATGGAGGGGGAGGTTAGGAGGATCGTGATGATTGCTACAGCAACGGTGTACTGGTAGAGGATCGGGCTGATGAGGCCCAGGTCGAGCCCCTGCCTCGCTATGACGAAGGAGAACTCCCCTATCTGGATGAGGCCGATCCCGATGCAGAAGGCCGTGGCCCCATCACATCTCCAGAGGTAGGTGGCAAGGCCAATGCTGAGACCCTTCCCCAGATAGAGGGTGAGGATTATGGCCAATATGGGGAGGGAGTACTTCAGCAGGACCGAGATGTCGAAGAGCATCCCTATGCTGAAGAAGAAGAGGGTGGCGAACATGTCCCTGATGGGCCTCACGCCCCTCTCGATCTCCTCCTCGTACGCTGACTCCGAGAGCATGGCGCCCATCACGAAGGCCCCCAGGGCCACGGAGAAGCCCAGGGAGTAGGAGAAGATGGCGAAGGCGAAGCAGAGGGCCAGCGCCCCCAGCGTGAGGATCTCCTGAGAGTCCACGTTCTCCCTCACCCAGTCCATGCACCGCGGCACGACCTTCAGCCCAAAGACCAGGGCGGTGACAAAGAAGAGGGAGACCCTGAGGAGGGCGATGAGGATGCTAGAGAGTGGGGGTAAGCCCAGGAGGGAGATGGAGCTGACGACGGTCAGGAGGACGATGGCCCCCACATCTTCCACCACCAGGATCCCCAGGATGATCTGGGCATGGGGCCTCTGGAGCAGCTTCATATCGGCCAGGACCTTCCCTATGATGGCCGTGCTGCTCACCGAGAGGATGGCCCCGAGAAAGATGGAATCGGTGCTGGACCAGCCCAGGAAGCCGCCCAGGGCGTTCCCCAGGAGGAGCATGGAGAGCATGCCGACCGTCCCGGCGAAGACCGCTATCCCACCGACCCGCCTGAGCTTCTTCAGGTTGAACTCGAGGCCGATGGAGAACATGAGGAGGATCACCCCCAGCTCGGCCAGGAGGTTTATGGTATCGACGTTGTAGACGATCTTCAGGGCGTAGGGGCCCACCAGGGCCCCTCCCAGGAGGTACCCCAGGATAACCGATTGGTTGAACCTGAAGGAGACGATACCAGCGAGGAAGGCCAGGACGAGGACTACCGCCAGGTCCTGGATGAAGGGGAGGGCCAGCTCCATCTACCCTAGAGCCCCCCCAGGATCCCCTCGATCTTCTTGAGGGTCCGGGAGAGTTCCGCTATATACTTAGGCTCGATCCTGGAGATGTCCGTGAGGCTGATCAGGCCTCTGAGCTTGCCGCCCTCCACCACCGGGAGCTTTCTTATATCCTTCCCCACCATCAGCTCCCCGGCCTCCAGGACCCCCAGCCCTTCCTCTACGGTTATCAACGGGCTGCTCATCACCTCCCTCAAGGGGCGCTCCAGAGGGACGCCTTTGAGGATGCCCTTCCGGATGATATCCCGCATGGTGACGATCCCAACCGGCACCTCCCCCTCCACCACCACGATGCAGCTCAGGCCCCGCTCCTCCATGGCGCTGAGGGCCTCGTTGATGGACATCCCCGGGGTGGCTGTGAGGACATCCCCCTGCATCACGTCCCGCACCCTGAGGGTCGGTAGCCCTTCGCCCCCTGCTACCTGTCTTACCGCCTGGACCAGCCCCTCCCTCTCCTGGGCCGTCAGGTCCCTGGATACGACCTCCAGGAACCTATCGAGCTTCTTCCGGGTGGTAGCAAGACGGTAGACCACATAGGCCAGGAAGAGGATAAGAGCCACGAAGGAGAGCTCGTGGAAACCCATCGGTATTAAGCCGATATCCTCCAGGAAGTCCGAGAACTCGATGGTCCCCATCAGGAAGATGAGGATGGAGAAGTCCCGGAGCATTGGTATCTTCCGGTACCTGAAGTAGTACCTGTAGATGAGGGCCGAGAAGAAGAATAGGGCAAGGCTGAGGAGGAGCTCAAGCTTCTCCCGGTCCTGGATAAATACGGCCATCTCAAGACACCTGGGGGTTGAAGACCCCCCACTGCTGCAGGGCGGCCTGGAGCTCCTTCCGCCCCTTGGCGTGCTCCTCCAGGGGGGTGCCTTTCAAGGCAGCGTCCAGGGCCTGGCGCATGGCCTTCGCCCCGGCAGTGGCCCCGTCCTTATGGCCGAAGATACCGCCTCCCGCCAGGATGAGGGCATCCTTGCCCAGGTGCCTGATGTTCTCTGGCACCTTCCCGGGGTGCTGCCCCCCCGACGATACAGGCAGGGAGGGCCTCAGGTGCCCCCACCCCTCCTTCAAGACCTCCACGGACCTCAGGACCGATGGGAGGTCCTCGTAGAGCTTCCCGCAGACCGACCCGGCATGGACCTGGTCCCCTCCGCAGAGGCGCGCCAGCTTCGAGACGACCACGGTGCTTATCCCGTGGACCTCGCTCCTGGTGAAGGCGGCGAACATGTCCCTGTGGCAGTGGACCGGGACGTTGACAGAAGGGTCCTCGCAGAGGTGCCGCAAGGCAGAGTAGCCGGCCGTGATGAAGTTGAGCATGAGGCAGTTGGCGCCGTTCTCCAGGGCCGAGTCAGCCCGCTCTAAGATCTTTCCCACCTCGTCCGTCACGTTGACGGCGTAGAGGGTCTCCTCCCCCTTCTCCCCCTTCGCCCTCTCCAGGGCCTCCATGACCCTGGGGACCCTCTCCTCTATGGGCGAGTAGCCCGGATTGGCGATGAGCTCATCGTCCTTTATGAAGTCCACCCCACCCACCGCCGCCTGGTAGCAGGCCTCGGCGAACTCCTTGGGCCCGAGACCTACGCACGGCTTCACGATGCACCCTATGAGCGGCCGGTCCTTCACCTTCACCGCCCTCCTGGTCCCCTCGATCCCGAACTTGGGCCCCTTGAACTCCTCGGTGAAGGCCTTCGGGAACTCCAGGTCCAGGAGCTTTATGTTCTTGAAGTCGTCCATCTCGAAGAGGTTCCCGGCCACGGTGGAGAGGAGCATCGGTATGACGGGGCCGAAGTTGGCGTGGGGGAAGGCGATCTTGAGGATCCCCTTATTGGAGGAGCCCTTCTCAATCTCCTTGACCTCCAAGACCCTGGCGCTGTACCTGGCGATGAGCTCGTCGGACTCGAAACCCACCCTGACCCATGTCCCGGTGGACTGCTCCGCGCAGAGGGCCTCGGCAGCCTTCTTGAGGTCCAGGCCCGTCTCCAGGTAGTAGGTGGCCGCTACGAACTCTTCTGGGTCTATAGAGGTAGCAGAGCGCTCCATGACTGTCTGACGAAGTAGTCTCCCCACCTTAAAAACCTTGCCTATGTGAGGGCCCGGGGATGGTGCATGGACCCCCGAACCTTGGACGAGCTCCTCATAAGGTGCATGAGGTGCGGCGACTGCCAGGCGGTATGCCCCACCTACCAGGCGACGAGGGACGAGGTGGCGGTGGCTAGGGGGAGGATAAGGCTCCTCAGGGCGGAGGCCGGGGGGATGGAGCCGGGCCCGAAGTTCAGGGAGGCCCTCTCCACGTGCCTCCTCTGCAGGGCCTGCACCTCCCGCTGCCCCCCGGGGGTGGAGGTGGACTCCCTCGTCATGGACGCCAGGGGGAGGATGGCCGAGAGGGATGGGCTGCCCCTGGCTTACAGGCTGGCCTTCAGGATCTTAGAACGCCCGTCCCTGACCAGGCTCGCCTTCAGGATGGGGGCCCTCCTCCAGGGCGCGGTCCTCTCCCCGGCCTGGAAGGATGGCCTCATGACCCCGAGGCGCTTCGTGGGGCTAGGGGGTAGGGCGGCTCCCCGCCTCCGGGCCCCTTTCGCGCTGCCGCCCGGGAGGGCCCGTGGGGGAAGGGGCAAGGTGGCCCTCTTCCCCGGCTGCCTCACGAATTACGTGTATCCTCAGGTTGGGAGGGCGGCGGTTGAGGTCCTCAGGAAGAACGGCATGGAGGTCGTCTTGCCGGGTAGCGGATGCTGCGGCATGCCCATGCTTGCCGCCGGGGATAGGGCCGGCGCCATAAGGGCGGCGGAGGCGAACGTGGAGCTCCTCGGGGGGGTGGAGACTGTCGTGACCCCCTGCCCCACCTGCGCCCTGACCCTCAGGGAGCGATATCCGGTCTTCCTGGAGGGAAGGGACTCCCACGACGCTGCCCTGGAGATGGGGAGGAAGACCCAGGAGATCTGCACCTATTTGGGTGGGATGGAGTTGCGGGAGGGGAAACTGGCCGGGAAAATAACCTACCACGACCCGTGCCACCTCAACTGGGGGCTGGGGGTGAAGGAGGAGCCCAGGGCACTGCTGAGGTCCCTGGGCCTAGAGCTGAAGGAGATGGCAAGGCCCGAGGCCTGCTGCGGCTTCGGAGGGACCTTCAGCCTGAAGAACTACGACCTGGCGGTCCAGATCAACGATAAGAAGCTGGAGGACATAGCTGGGACGGAGGCCGGAATCGTGGCGACCCCGTGCCCCGGGTGCAGGATGCACATCGAGGACGGCCTCAACAGGAGACGCATGGCCCAGAGGGTCCTCCATCCCGTCGAGCTCCTGGCCATGGGCTACGGAGGTGGAGATGCTCAGGGATAAGAGCCTGGAGGAGCTCGCCTCCATCGTGGGAAGGGAGAATCTCCTCACCTCCGGGGAGGAGCTCCTCTGCCACGGCTACGACGCCCAGCATATCGAGGGGCTCCCCGACGCTATCGTGGTGCCCAGGTCCACGGAGGAGGTGGCGGGGGTCCTGAGGCTGGCCAACCGGGAGAGGATACCGGTAGTCCCCAGGGGGGCCGGCACCGGCCTGAGCGGCGGATCCGTCCCCGCTAGGGGTGGGATAGTGCTCCTCCTCCGGAAGATGGACAGGGTGCTCAAGATAGACAAGGGCGAGCTCTATGCCGTGGTCCAGGCAGGGGTGGTGAACAAGGAACTGAATGATATGCTGGTGCCCCTGGGCCTCTTCTACCCCCCAGACCCGGCAAGCTACAGGACCTCCACCCTCGGGGGGAATATAGCCACCAACGCCGGCGGCCCCCACACCCTGAAGTACGGTGTCACGAGAGATTATGTAATGGGGCTCGAGGTCGTCTCCCCCACGGGCGATATCTACAGGACCGGGGCCCTGACCGTCAAGTCCGTATCCGGCTACGACATGACGAGCCTCCTGGTGGGCTCTGGCGGGACCCTGGGGATCATAACCGAGGCGACCCTGAGGCTCCTCCCGAGGCCCGAGCACACCGAGACCATGACGGCCTCATTCTCCGCCATCCGGAAGGCGGCTGAGGCGGTGACCGCCATCCTGGCCTCTGGGATAACCCCCTCCACCATGGAGCTGATGGACCGGACGACCATAAACGTGGTGGAGGACTTCAAGCACCTGGGCCTCCCGAGGGAAGCAGAAGCGCTCCTCCTCATCGAGACCGACGGCCCCAGGGGAAGGGCCGAAGAGGAGGCCGCCGCCGTGGCGGCTATCTGCAGGGGGCTTGGAGCCGACGTCAAGTCGGCGACAAGTACCGAGGAGAGGGAGAGGCTCTGGGAGGGGCGGCGGGCAGCCCTGCCCGCCCTGGCCCGCCTCAAGCCCACCACCATCCTGGAGGACGTCACAGTCCCCAGGACGAGGATCCCAGAGATGCTGGAGGCCGTGTGGAGGATAGCCCGGAGGGAGGGGATAGAGGTGGGGGTCTTCGGCCACGCAGGGGATGGTAACCTCCACCCCACGTTCTTGGTGGACGAGAGGGACGGGGAGGAGATGGGGCGCGTGGAGAGGGCGGTGGAGGAGATGTTCATGGTAGCCCTGGGCCTGGGGGGGACCCTGAGCGGCGAGCACGGGATAGGCCTCACCAAGGCCCGGTTCTTGGAGCTGGAGAGGGGCAAAGCCGGTATAGAAATCATGCGGCGCATAAAGAGGGCTCTGGACCCCAATGATATCTTGAACCCTGGGAAGGTCTTTCCCTAGCCCTTCTTCATCAGGCGGAGGATATCGGCCCTGGTCACTATCCCCACCGCCTTCCCCTTCTCCACGTTGAGGATGGCGGGGTTGCTCTCCACCAGCCGCGAGAGGACCCTTATATCCGCCTCCTTCCCCAGCGTGGGGAAGCCCTCCCCCATCACCTCCGCCACCCTCCGCCCGGAGACCTTGGCCATGTCCTTCTCCAGGGCCAGCTTCTCCACGAGCTTCCTCTCCGAGATGGATCCCACCTGGACGCCGTCCTGCAGGACAG
This sequence comes from Methanobacteriota archaeon, assembly GCA_016207475.1. GTDB lineage: Archaea > Hydrothermarchaeota > Hydrothermarchaeia > Hydrothermarchaeales > JACQPM01 > JACQPM01. The sequence continues at coordinate 11,865 of JACQPM010000092.1, forward strand.
GGAGCTGCGATATGCCATGCTTCTCCATGAGATGGGAAGCGCTGCCCAGGGTCTCCTCGGGGGTGACATGGATGATTGGGGCCTTCATTATCTCGCCGGCGGTGCGGTTCCCGCCCAGTTCCTCGGCCCTGAGGGCTCCCAAGATCTTCCGCAGGGTGGAGAGGCGGGGGTCTATGTCCCCGGCCTCGATCCTGGCGATGAGGGACTGGCTCACCGTGGCCCTCCTGGCCAGCTCCGCCTGGGTGAGGCCCGCCTTGACCCGGTACCTCTTCAGCTCCTCGAAGGTGGGAAGCTCGTACATATTACCTACAGTAATATCCTCCGAGGATAAAAATGTTGGGGTGGGTTGGTACTGTTGAATCTTCCGCCGGATAAGACTTCTTAGCGACCCGTCCGGCGGGGGCGAAACAGCATCTTATACACAGGAAAGTTTTTTTACATTGAAATGTTATAGGTCCTTCATGGACCTTTCGCAAAGGAGTAATCAAACATTTATAATCGCCTTACTTGTGGTTATGGCATGGCTAGGCTTGATTGCTCTATCTTCTACCTTAAATATTGATAAATCACTTATAAGTGGAATAGAAAAAGTAATTGGAATAATTATAGGATATTATATGGGCACTAGCACTAAAGAAGGAGGAAGGGGAGAGTGAGAGAACTGTTTGGCTTTAAACTCTATAAAAGTGATGAAGGCACATTTATACAAGTAGTTGTACTACTCTTAGTATTACTTATTGGGTACAAATTTATAAATTCACCCGAGACTAAACAAACAATAGCTATAATTGTGTTAATCTTAACAGGGTTTACACTCACTAAAATTCTAAGAAGATAGCTTTGTGGCTCTTTCTATCAATCCTTTCCACTTATTCCCCCCCAACTCCAACTTAATGCCCGAGGCTTCTGCCGGAGTCTTTCCATTTAGGCTCTGGTGCGGCCTAACGAAATTGTAGTAGTGCCGGAACCCATCCATCATCACCTGCGCCGATTTCTCGTCACCCTTCATCCCCCGCATCACCTTCATCCTGCCCCTCATGGTGCCGTGGAGCCTTTCGATGGGGTTGTTGTGGACCCTATTCTGGAAGCCTACCCCCTTCACATGCTTGGTACTCCGGTGGTGGTCCCAAAATACCTTCAAGAAGGCGTGGCGGTAGCTAAAGAGCCCATCGGTCACGACCTCCCGAGGCTTCTTGCCCTTGGCCTGATCCTTTCCCCTGGCGAATAGCTCCTTGGCCTCTATGGTGCTCCTCCTCCGGGATACCACGGTGGAGAGGAGGAACTTCGTCTCGGAGTCCATGAGGTTCCAGACCCAGGCCCACTCCTTCCCGGTCTTGACCTCCATCTCATCGGCATGCCACCTCTCGCCGGTCTGAGGCTCCAGGGTCTTGGCGTATTCGTTTATCAGGGCGGTGTACTTCCCAATCCAGCGGTAGATGGTCGAATAGCTCAGGTCCTCGCCCTGGAATTGAGCTACATGGTCGGCTATGCTCCGGAGGGATGCGCCCTTGAAGTACATGTCCAAGGCCGTGGTGACGGTGTTGGGATCATGCTTCATCCTGTTGAAGCCGTTATACTCGTCCTCGAAGGTGAACTCCCTCTTGCATACCTTGCAGAAGTACCGGGGCTTCCTCCCCCCCTTCGTATTTCTGAAGCCGTTCCTAACGGTGCTGGGGCTCTGGCAGAACTTGCAGTAGACCGCATGGACGATCTCGGGAGTTAGAACCATGGTATCGGTGGAGTAGATGGCTTCCTTCAAGCGGAGGTAGAAGAGGACACTATGGATATGTTTGCAGACAGCGTGGCGGTAGATGTGGTCCGGGCAGGAGCAGGTCCAGCCCCAGGACTGACGGATGACGGTGTACACCTTATCGGAGGTCTGGGAAGGAACCATATAGACGGCCTCCGCATTGGCCTCGGGCATGGAGCCTTTGGCAAGTATTTCACAGCCCCGGACCATCCGGGGGTCATGGAAATTTAGGGTGAGTGTTTCCATCTTATTATTACCTCCTATATTACCTATATAGAGGTAATAGTATATAAATCTATTGGTAATAAATGAGGTAATAAAGCTTATATATGGTGAGGTAGATAGAATGATACATGCCGAGAGGAGAAACCACGATAGTAACGAAGGCCGCCACGACCAGCGAGAGCTTGAGGACCACCATCCCGATGGGGATCGTGAGACAGTTCAACATCCAGACGGGCGACAAGATAGCTTGGAAGATCGAACCAAGGGACAAGAAGCTGGTAATAGTGGTGGAGCCGGAGAAAGAATAACCGTTGAACGCTCATTACTCTTTAGGGTAGCCTACCGCTTGGCGTACCCCCCCAAGCCCAGTTACTTCAGGGGCACGCAGGAGGAGTACGAATACCTAGAGGGATTTCTGCCTTTACAATGGCTTATCAAAAGATGAGGTTAGACCCAAGGTAACCCGCCCCGGGTGGTGGCATCTAAAACCAAGTGCAAGGAATACCCCAAGATAATAAAAAATCCTACAAGTTCCGGGACCGATTTTGTGATCACTAGGGAACCGTATAGTTTCCATAGAACTACTAACGCAAGACTGAGGGCTAGAACCGAGTGCCAAATTTTTCTATGATTTGCATCTGTCGGTGGCTCTATCTTGTCCGGGAGTAACGATGCACCAAGGGCGAGGAGTATTAGAACGATAGACAAATCCGAAGTTAAAATAAGTCCTTGAGTCTTGAATCTATAGAGAAGTGCCACGCTGAAAAGCATGGCTCCGAATAAGTGTTCTCCTTGGTTCATTGCTCTCGCTTCTGTTCAAACTCTTATTTAAAATCGTAGGAGGTAACACCATGCCACGGAAAAAGCGGTATCGCCAGACGGGCAAGACATCAAAGGCGCACGACATAAAGCGTCACGCCAAGAAGCCAGGGGTGCGCCGGAGCAAGTCCAGGAAGAAGTACACCGAGCATCGCAGGAACAGGAGCGATAAGGGGCGGTGGCTGTAGGGGAGGCTGTAACTGTTTCACTTTCGCCGGATGCTTCCACCATACGGTTCATCCGGCGGAAGATTCAACAGTACCGGGTGGGTTGGTACTGTTGAATCTTCTACTGGCCGAATGTTGTGGCAGGAGTACCCGGCGAATGTGAAACGTTATTTGTCGAATATCTTTTTAAGAGCAAATCCAATAACGAGTAAAATGGTTGAACTGCCTCCAGCAGTTCACCGCTCTATCTCAAATACCACCTTCACGTCGGCCTGGTACTCCGTGACCTTGTTCTTCTCCACCTTGGCCCCGAGGCTACTCACCTCCACCCACCTTATGCCCCTCACGGTCTTGGCCGCCGCGTCCACGGCCGCCTTGACAGCGCCGGTGAAGTCCTTCTTCGAAGTCCCTATCAGGTTGATCTTCTTGTATACCATAATATACCTCCTGACCAGTAATTGGGTAAGGGGCGATAAATAGCTTTCTAGACCTGGAGGATGGCGATGCGCTCCTTTATCGCCTCCACCAGCGCCGTCGATCGCTCGGCGAACCCCTCGCCTGCGACGGCGCTCAGCTCGGCCTCCCCGATCCCGAAGGCCTCCTTCAGGAGCTCGTACTTCTCCTTCCCCACCTCCAGGACCCCAGGGTCCTCGCGGCACCCGTACTCCTGCAGGAGGGCCTCCGGGACCTCGTGGCAGAGGAGGACCACCTCCCTGCCGCCCTTGAGGCCGAAGAGCTCCAGGGCCCTCTTTATCTGCCTCTGGGCGGAGGCCCTCACCAGGACCTCGATGAGGGGGTCGGAGCTGATGTTCTCCCCCCGCTGGAAGGCCCTCTCGGCCTGGGCCATGGCGAAGTCTGTGTGCTCCGGCCCCGCGACCAACCCGGCGTCCAGGAACTGGACGCCCTTGTATCTCTTCAAGGCTTCTTTTGGCACTGGCTTGGAGCACCTGAGGGGGATGGCCTTCATGAATAAAGATTAATATAGCTTCCATTTAAAGATTAGGCGTGGATTCGAAGGCGCTCCTCCTGGCGGTCGTCCTCCTGATATCCGTGGGCGGCGCCTCGGCGCTGGAGGTGACCCAGCACAGGGCGGAGGAGATAGGGGACGATTACAAGACCGCGTACGAGAGGTCCGTGGCCCTGGAGCTCCTCTATTCCGGCGAGACTCCATTCTGGGTGGTCTCCCTGAGGGTAGGGGAGGCTGATACCGGGGCTCTGATCGTCAACGCCACCAGTGGCAGGATCCTGCAGGATCCCGAGGCGGCCAGGGAGATCTTCTACGCCTTCGAGGCCACGCGCCATATCGCCCCCGAAGTACTGAGGGCCGACGTGGATACGCTCACGGACCTCCAGAAGGACGCCGTCCTGTGGGAGAAGGTCTCGCGGGACTTCCTGGCCGTAGCCAGGGCGCCGTCCACGGACCCAGGCCTACGGCCTTACGCCGAGGCCGCCGCCAGCTCCACCCTGACCCTCACAGGGGGCCTCTTCAAGGTCATGGCCCTCCTGGAGGAGAGCATGAGGCTGAAGGGGCGGCTCCTGGAGCACAAGGACCTGGAGACGGTAGAGCGGTTCCTGAGGAACGAGGAGGTCCTCATGGGAGAGGTCTGGGGCCTTGCCTCCGAGACCTACCAGGCCCAGGCGGACGCGGCCTCCTTCTACGAGGCCTCGGCCTCTCTCTCGAGATCCCCCCAGGGGGACCCTGAATCCGAGAAGAGGGCCCTGCTGGCAGGCATGGCGATGCGGCGGTGGAGGTTGGAACTGGAAGCACTGGAGTACCGGGACCGGATGGCCATGGTGAAGAGGAGGATATCCTGGGATATGGAGGAGATGGATAGGAGGGTCCAGAAGAGGGATCTCGTCAGGCTGAACCTCTCTGCCCCCCGGAGGCTCACCGCCGGCGACACGGCGAAGGTTCACCTGGTCCTCAGGAACCTGGGGGTTGGGGTGGCCAGGGATGTGCGCGTCCACCTGGAGACCCCCGGGGCCTTCGAGGTCCTCGGCCCTACGGAGACCACGATCCTACAGCTGGACAGGAACAAGACCAGGGAGCTGGTCTACTCCCTGAAGGTGGGGAGCGATGCCCCCTCGGCCACCCACACCATAGCGGTGACAGGCGACTACCTGGACAGCCTGGGGCGGAGGCTCCCTCTGGAGGCCGAGGCCTCCATCGTGGTGGGGGGGAAAGAGGTCACCTTCCTGGACCAGTTCATCGAGAGGGTGAAGAAGATCCTCCTCTAGGCGGCCTTCGTGGAGGCCCTGACGGAACGGAAGGAGAGGAAGGAGAAGATGGAGAGGGCCATCCCAAGGCCTATGGAGATGGCGAGGCTGAGGTTGTCCATCTCCCCCAGGAGGAACATGCTCACCGAATCCAGGATGAGCTTCATGGCTATGACGAAGACTGCCAGGGTGACGTACTTCCTCACGGACCGATGCTCCACAAGGGCGTCTATGCTCTTCCCTATGAGCGCCACAATGGCTGCGGAGCTGAAGAGGCCTATTGACCTGGAGACGAAGATGAGGGCCAGGTTCAGTGAGTTCGTGTCCCCCTCTACCTTTGCCACCTCCGTGTAGCCCACCGCCACCGCCACGACACCCAGCACTGCCGCCAGGGCATAGGTGAAGAAGGACAACTTGCCGGATATGAGGGAGTTCTTGAAATCGTCGTATATCCTCTGGATCGGCCCCTCGAGATTGAAGCCCTTGAGGAAGAGGAAGACGCCCACGGACCCGACGATGAGCCTCCAGCCCTTCTCCCCCAGGAGGCCCACCAGGATGAGGGTTATGGCCGGCAGCCCCAGGACGAGCCTCGTGAGCTTCGGGTCCTCCATGACATCCTTCAGGAAGTCCTGGATGACGTAGTAGGTGCTCTCGAGCCTCTCGCTCTGCTTGACCACCACCCGCCTGAGGGCTATGACATTGAACTTCGACTGTATGATGGGCATGATAAACTCGTCCTCGGCCCCATCGGTCACTATGACCGCGCCGTCCACCTTGGCCCTTGCCGCCGTCTCCTCCAATTGGCGGGAGAGCTCCGTGTCCGAGATGATCCCCACATCCTGGTCCCCCTGGAGGGTGACCACCTCCACCTCCTTCCCCTCCCTCTTGAAGGCGTCGTGGAGCCTCACGGCCTCGAAGATGCTGTTGGCATCGGTCTCCGTGGGGTCTGCCAGGGCCAACCTGGTCGCCACGTCCAGGCACCTCTCCCGCCCATATATGGGGCCCTTCTCCCCGATCTTCATGGCGATGTCCGCATCCCTGTCGATGCAGA
>JACQPM010000093.1 GCA_016207475.1 Methanobacteriota archaeon
GGCGCGGGTCTGGGGGCACGATGTGGCCCTGGATCCGGATGCCGTCAGGAGGGCCATAGGGGTGGTATTCCAGGACCCCAGCCTGGACATCCAGCTCACCGGGAGGGAGAACCTGGACTTCCACGGCCGCCTCTACGGCCTCGGTGCAGAGAAGAGAAGAGAGAGGATTGATGCCGTGCTGGATCTGGTGGAGCTGGAGGAGAGGGCCGACGACCTGGTCAAGACCTACTCCGGGGGGATGAGGAGGAGGCTGGAGCTGGCGAGGGGGCTGATGCACTTCCCCAAGATCCTCTTCCTGGACGAGCCGACCCTGGGCCTGGACCCCCAGACCAGGAGGCGGATATGGGAGTACATCCTCAAGCTGAACAGGGAGGAGGGGATCACCATGATCCTGACCACCCACTACATGGAGGAGGCTGACAGCCTCTGCCACCGGGTGGCCATCATAGACAAGGGGCGCATCATAGCCCTGGATGCCCCCAGAAAGCTGAAGGAGAAGGTGGGGGAGGACGTGATAACGGTCATGGCCTCGGAGCCCGAGAGGTTCGTGGGGCTCCTCAAGGCTGAGAGCTGGACCGAGGAGGTCCACCTAGCCGAGGGGGTGATAATCCTGGGGGTCAGGGGCGGGGAGGGGCTGATACCCAGGGTGATAGACCTGGCCAGGCGGTCCGGGATAGAGGTCTGCTCCGTCGGCCTCCACAAGCCCACCCTGGAGGACGTCTTCATAAGCTACACCGGCAAGGGGATCAGGGAGGAGAAGGGGAACGCCAGGGATAGGATAAGGTCCATCATGAGGGCGAGGCACCGATGAACGCCGTCTACACCATCTGGCTGAGGGAGATGAAGGTCTTCTTCAGGGCTAGATCTAGACTTATAGGGTCTCTTGCGACGCCTTTCTTCTGGCTGGCCATCCTGGGCACCGGGCTCCGGTCCTCCTTCGCCATGGCCGATGTCCCGGTGGGCTACCTGGACTTCATGGCCCCGGGGATCATCGGCATGTCCCTCCTCTTCTCCTCCATGTTCTCGGGGGTCTCGGTCCTCTGGGAGAAGCAGTTCGGCTTCCTGAAGGAGATCCTGGTGGCCCCGGTGAAGCGCTCCTCCATAGTCGTGGGGAAGGCCCTGGGCGGGACGACGATATCCGTCCTCCAGGGATCGATGATCCTCCTCCTCTCGGTGGCCATGGGTGTGGAGATAAAGGGCCTCTGGTCCGTCCTCCTGGCCCTGGGCTTCATGGTCCTCATCTCCGTCTCCTTCATCTGCCTGGGCCTCTCCTTCGCCTCCAAGATGGAGGACCCCCACGGCTTCCAGACTGTGATGGGCTTCATAGCCCTCCCCATGTTCTTCCTCTCTGGGGCCCTCTTCCCGGTGGTGAAGCTCCCCTCGGTCCTGAGGGCCCTCGCCTACCTGGACCCCCTCACCTACGGCGTCGATGCCCTCCGCGGATCCCTGATCGGGATCCACTACTTCCCGCTCTGGATCGACCTGGCAGCGGTCGTGGCCTTCCTCATCGCCACGACGGCGCTGGGTACCTACCTCTTCGAGAGGGTGATCTAGTGAGGGCCTACCTGGCCAGGAACGTCCTTGGCGTGATCGCCCTGGGGGAGGACGGCCGGATAATAGATAGAGAGCCCTATCCCAGGGAGCCCGGCGCCGTGGCCGAGAGGCTCGGGCAGGGGGCTGGGCTGGAGAGGCTCGAGGACTACGAGGTCGTCACGGAGGAGGAGGGGCCCAACCCCGCCGGGGAGATGCTCCGGCGTGATCCGTGGGGTGCTTGGGGCGTGGAGGCAGCGGAGTACTACCGGCTCGTGAGGGGCGTGGCGGTGCTGACGGCGAACGCCAAGCTGGGGGAAGTGTCCCAGGAGAGGGACAGGGAGCTGATACAGGCTCTTCAAGCTCTCCAGGACCTGGAGGAGAGCCTCAACCTCCTCACCGAGAGGGCCTCTGAGTGGCAGGCCCTCCACCGGCCCGGTGGGGCCGACGAAGGGCTTCCAGGCTTCGTGAGGGGCGTGGAGGGCCTCTCCTCCCTGAGGGAGAGGCTGGAGGGTTACGTGACGGGGACCATGGAGGAGGTGGCCCCCAACCTCGCTGGCCTTCTGGGTCCTCTCCTGGGCGCCAGGCTCATCGCCGAGGCCAAGGGGCTGGAGAGTCTTGCGAGGATGCCTGGCTCCAGGATCCAGGTCCTGGGCGCCAGGAGGGCGATCTTCCAGCATATGCGGGGACGGCAGCCCCCACCCAAGTACGGGATCATCTTCCAGCACCCCCTGATAAAAGGGGCGCCCTGGTGGCAGAGGGGGAAGATCGCCAGGTCGCTGGGGGCGAAGGCGGCCATAGCAGCCAGGCTGGACGCCTTCTCTGGAGAGTATCTTGCTGAGGGCCTGAAGGAGAGGCTGGAGAGGAGGGTGGAGGAGGTCCGGCGGAAATACCCATCGGAGCCCAAGAGGCTCAGGATTATAAAGAGACCGAAGGTGGAGAAGAAGAGATGGAAGAGGAAGCGGCGGTAGAGCGGTTCCCCGGCGTCTACGCCGTCGGTGACCGCCTGGCCACGAGGAATTTGATCCCGGGGGTGAGGGTCTACGGGGAGAGGCTCCTGGCCGTCGCCGGCGTCGAGTACAGGGCCTGGAACCCGCGGCGCTCCAAGCTCGCCGCCGCGATCCTCAGCGGCCTCGGGGAGCTACCCATCCGGGAGGACTCCAAGGTCCTCTACCTGGGGGCTGCTTCGGGGACCACGGCCTCCCACATCTCAGATATAGCGACCAGGGGCAGGGTGTACTGCGTCGAGTTCTCACCCCGGGTCTTCCCTTCTCTCCTGGCCCTGGCCGAACTCCGCCATAACATAATCCCCATCCTGGCCGACGCCAGGAGGCCCCACCTCTATGCGCCCCTACTGGAGGAATGCGACCTCGTCTACCAGGACGTGGCCCAGCCCGAGCAGGCCGCCATCCTCCTGGAGAACGCCCGGTACTTCCTCAAGCCTGGAGGCTTCTTCATGCTGGCCGTGAAGGCCAGGTCCGTGGACATCGCCATGGCCCCCAGGGACGTCTACAGCCAAGAGGCCCAGAGGCTGCGGGACGGCGGCATGGAGATACGGGAGCTCCTCCCCTTGGAGCCCCACGAGAAGGACCACGCCATGGTGGTGGGGAGGAAGGAGAGATAGCAGATGGGCTTCAGCAAAGGGATTCTTCACTACCTCAAGAAGAATGCAGGCTCCGATATGCCGTTCAAGGTATATGGGAAGGTGAGGGAGAAACTCGAACTGGTAAAATGACATAGCCGTAAGAAGAGGAAGTTTCGATATTTATAATATCGACAAGGCCGATAATTCTAACGTATTATGCGAAGGAAAAAATGGTCCGAAGAAAATGTAATCGAAGAGATCATTAGATTATATAATTCAGGAGAACACCTTAGCTCAAACGACCTAAGAAAAAATTACACTGGTTTGTTGGCAGTGGCAATTAGGTATTTTGGGGGTTGGGGAAGAGCAATTGAAGCTGCTGGCTTAGACTATACCGATATTCGGAAGAAATCTGGGTATAAGATTCCCGGAAGAAAGTCAAAAGGATATTGGAATAAAGAGCGCATAGTTGGGGAAATAAAAGATCTACAAAGGAAAGATGAAGATTTGTCAGATCAGTCGATATCTATACGTAGGAACGATCTACGCCGTGCTGGGATAAGACATTTTGGTAGTTGGAGAAAGGCCTTAGAATCTGCAGATGTTGATTATTCTAAAATCACAAAGAAGAAATATAAATATTGGGATAAAAATAGTGTTAAAGAAAGCATTAAAAAAATTTATGATGTGGAGAGGGGTATTTCATATAAAGATTTGAGAAAGAATCATAGAGATCTCTATTCTGCCGCAGTAACTTTGTTTGGAGATTACAAAACAGCAGTAGAATCCGCTGGTTACGAATACCACAAAGTTGCCATCCGCAAGCACAAATATTGGACCAAAGACCGAGTTTTGTCGGAAATCAAGTCGCTGAAGAAAAAGGGAGTTGATCTATCCTCTTCGCATATGATGGTAGACCATAATGATGTTTACAATGCTGGTAAAAAACTCTTTGGCTCTTGGAAATTGGCAATTCAAAACGCCGGAATTGACTATTACGGTGAAGTAGCCAAAACTAAGTTCGGTTTTTGGACAAAAGAATTGATGATTAGTTTCATAAGCGAACTGGAGTCACAGGGCATTGATCTTTCGTCTAGCTACATTCAGAAACATTACAGGGATTTATTCGGTTATAGTTTCGTACTATTTGGCGGTTGGCGTCAAGCACTTGAGGTTGCTGGATTTGACTACTCTAAGATTGCAAGACAGCGACCATTTGGTTATTGGACCACGGAGACTGTTATATCAAATATCAAAGAACTGGTCACAAAGAATGTTGACTTGTCCGTTTCGTCCATCCAAACTATTTTCCCCTCATTGCATGAACGGGGTTGCAGACTTTTTGGGTCCTGGGAAAAAGCTATAATAGCTGCCGGATTCAATTACGATAAAATTCGTAAAGATAGTCGGCTAGAAAACTATAAGGGGTTAGTATTTGAAAAAATCGTCGAAGAAATTTTTGAAAGTATTGGTAGAAACGTCCAGTATCAAAAGAGGTTTCTAATAAATGACGAACTCCTTATTCCTGACTTCAGCGACACGGATACTGGGGCATGGATAGATGTAAAGCTTAGGAGCTGGTCTGGCGGAACCACTGAGACTATACAAAAGTATCTTAAATATGCGGAGAATCTAGAAATTTGTTTTTTAATCGGAGATACACCCAAATATAACGTTGATAATCTAACTTTTAAGTCTGTAAAGGAGTACGTTCCTATTTTAAAAGTTTTAGGGCGGAAAGATATAATAAGGGATTTAACTCTTTTGGAAAAAGGTATCATTCCATCTAAATACCAAAAGGAATTGGAGGACTATTCAGCTTAAGAAATCTAATTTATAGTCTCCATAAACTACCTAACAATAGCTCTTCGGACTACTATGTAGTTAAGGTGGGGATGGTTACATTTCTCGATTACAATCTACCTATAGGGGGTAGGGGGGGTAAAAAAACTCGAAGTTATATATAACCCCCACATAAGAATGCGACCGCAGGAATTTGAACTTAACGGTAGTGTAAACTGACATCGCTAACCCTGGATAAAAAAAAAAGGATGACTATAGAAGGCGTAAAAAAGGGCGATTCCTATCTCCTTTATCCTTCTTACGGCTCCGGCACGGCTATCAAATCTTTTGTTTTCCATTTTTCTCACCCCCCCCCACCTAGTCGTGGGGACATTGCACTAGCAAGATATAAATTCTCAGAGGGCTAGAAGTGAAGGTGACCATCTACGAGGTGATGGCAAAACAATGACCACCCGCTCATTGATGATATTTATAGACGGAGCGTATCTGCGGGAATGCTTCAAAAAATTTTTTGGGCACGACAGAATAAAATTTGATTGGCTAGCTCGTGTTTTATTCGGGGAAATCCGTGGAGATCTTACCGGGAAAGCATTTCCTGGTTCCCCTCCCGATCTTGTTAGAGTTTATTATTACGATGCTTATTACGATACTACTGATGTAGTTTCTGTAGAAGAGGAAAATCACATAAAGACGAGAGAAGATTTCGAAAAAATTAATGAAAATCAATATTATGAAGTTAAATTAGCTCGATTGAAGAAATGCAAAGGGAGATTAAAACAAAAAGGCGTAGATGTATTTCTAGCGACAGACATGGTAAATAAGGCACACTTGAATCACTATGATATTGCACTATTAGTTACTGGAGACGATGACTATCTGGACTTAGTGAAAACTGTCAAGGACATCGGTGGGAAGTTAGTTTTTGGAGCTTATGATCCTGAAACTGCTTCTAAAGAATTGGTTAGATGTTTTGACCACCGATATGTCCTTTCAAAAGATTTTTTGAAAGATTGTGTTTTCCAAGAGGAATGATGTCAGGCCACGCTACATCTAACTAAATATTGGCGATGTCGATTTACACTACAAGTAAGTTATGTCAATGACGGTATCCGTCCGCCATCGTCAGCACCGAAACCATTTATACTCGGAGAGCCGATATCTAATCATGAAGGTCCTCATGTGTACCGACAACTCCAAGTTCTCGGAGCAGGCCCTGGAGTACGGGGGAAAGCTCCTGCAGGGAGCGGAGCTCCAGGTCACCGTGCTGTACGTCATCCCCCGGACCAAGGACATCTTCGAGCACTATGTGGTGGTCTCCGAGGAGGACTACAAGAGGAAGATGGCCGACGTCTCCGCCGTGGTCTTCGACAAGGCCCGGAAGGTCCTGAAGAAGCACGGGATAGATCCCATGACCGAGACGAGGGAGGGGATGGCGGCGGACGAGATCCTGAAGGAGGCGAGGGAGGGGGACTACGACCTGATAGTGGTGGGCTCCCACGGGGCCTCGGGGGTCACGGGCTACATGATGGGCTCCGTATCCTCCAAGGTGGTCCAGCACGCCGAGGCGCCCGTCCTCGTGGTGAGGGGCAGGAGATAGTCAGTACCCGCCCTCTTTGACCAGGGCGGCTATTATATCGACGGGGGTTATGATACCCACCGGCTTCTTCTGGTTTATGGAGGCCGTGACCACCAGGCGGTGGATGTTTTTCTCCAGCATGACCAGGGCCGCATCGCCGAGGGTATCCTCAGGGGTTATCTGGACTGCGTAGGGGGTCATGATGTCCTCGGCCACGAGGCCGTCCATGCTCCTCTCCTCCCTGAAGATCTTGAAGATGTCCAGGGCCGAGATGACGCCCATCACATCCCCGGCGTAGTCCACGACGATGACGCCGCTGATCTGCTCGTCGTTCAGGAGCTTTACCAGCTTGGGCACGGGCATTGAGGTCTTGACGGTGATGAGATCCTTCTTCATCCAATCCTTCACCTTCGCGATCGGGCGCATCGTTACCTCCTCAAATTCTCGCAGAGTATCTTCATCATGTCCGTGGAGGAGAGGACCCCCACCGGGACCCTCCCCGTCTCCGAGGAGAAGATCACCAGCCTGTGGATCTTCTTCTCCAGCATCTTCCTTGCGGCGTTCTCGAGGCTCTCCGTGGGATTGACGTGCTCCACCGTGGGGGTCATCACGTCCTCCGCCGTCATGGCCATGAGCTCCTCCTTGGCGTGGTCCCTGAAGATCCTGAGGATGTCGAAAGTGGTGATGATGCCCATGGCCTCGTCGCTGGGGTCGACGGCGACAACGGCCGTGACATCGTTATCCTTCATCGCCCGCAGGACCTCCTCCAGGCCTGCGTCGAACCTGACCGTGACGACCCCCCTGGTCATGACGTCCCTCACCTTCTTCCCCAGAGGCTCCAGGTAACCCATGCAGCACCTCGCCCTTAGTTATGGGAGGAGAAACTTAAGCTTTGTCCCCATCCCCCGCTCCCTGGCCCTCCTGTAGATCATGGCGCCCACGGCCACGTCCTGGACGGCCAGGCCCGTGGAGTCGAAGACCGTTATCTCCCGGTCCCCCTCGCGCCCCCTCTTCGTCCCGATGACGACCTCGCCCAGTTCGGCGTGGATATCCTCCTGCTTCATCAGCCCCGCCGCCAGGGGGACGTTCACCTCCCCCGAGTGGGAGGCCTGGGCAAGGTCGTCCACCACCACCTTGGCCCTCCTCAATATCTCGGGATCCAGCTCCTCCTTCCCGGGCGCGTCGGCGCCGATGGCGTTTATGTGGGTGCCCTCCTCCACCCACTCGCTCTTCACGATAGGGGCCCGGGCCGGGGTGACGGTGACCAGGATGTCGCACCGGCAGGCGTCCCTCACCTCCGCCTCAGGTACGATCTCGCACCCCGCCAGCGGCTCCATGGCCGCCTTGAAGGCCCTGGACTCCTCCAGGGACTTGGAGGCCACCCTCACCAGCTCCAGCTTCCTCACTTCCTTTATGGCCAGGAGCTGGGTCCTGGCCTGCCTTCCGGCCCCCACGAGCCCTAGGACCCTGGCGTCCTTCCTCGCCAGGTATTTCACGGCTACCCCACCCGCGGCGCCTGTGCGCATATCGGTTATGTTGGTGGCGTCCATGAAGGCCACCGGCGCCCCAGTCCTGGGGTCGTTCAGGATCAGCGTCGCCATCACCGTGGGGAGCCTCGGGGGGTTCCTGGGGTGAACATTCACAACCTTCACCCCCGCCATATCCAGGGCCTCGATGTAGGCCGGCATGATCCTCAGGTCCCCCCCGTACCTCGGGAAGTCCAGGTAGAGCTTGGGGGGCATCTGGACCCTCCTGAGTCCGTGCTCCCTGAAGGCCCCCTCGACGGCCTCCAGGGCTTCAGCCATTGTGAGGAGCTTCGCCACCTCCTCCCCGTTGATCCAGAGGACCTCCATGCCCACCCATTGGACCCGGATGAATAAAGCTTTTTCGCAAGGCCCAAGACTTATATAATCGGCTTCATATACTTCAGAGAGGAGGGTGTCTTATGCGGAAGATGACGGAAGCCAATGTCAAGGAGGCCTTCGCCGGGGAGAGCCAGGCCCACATGAAGTACCTGGCCTTCGCCGATAAGGCCGATGGGGAGGGCTTCAAGAACGTGGCCAGGCTCTTCAGAGCTGCGGCTTTTGCCGAGCAGGTCCACGCGACCAACCACTTCGTCCTGGCCCTGCAAGGGGTCAAGGATACGAAGGGGAACCTGAGGGCCGCCATCGAGGGGGAGACCTACGAGATAGATGAGATGTATCCGGCCTTCATAGAGGTGGCCAGTCTCCAGGAGGAGGCCCGGGCCGAGGAGACGATGACCTTCGCCCTCGCGACCGAGAAGGCCCATGCGAAGCTCTACGGCAAGGCGGAGGAGGCCGTGGCCCGGGGGAAGGACGCACCTATGGGTAAGATACAGGTCTGCTCCGTCTGCGGCTACACCCTGGAGGGGGAAGCCCCGGCGGAATGCCCGGTCTGCGGTTCCCCTAAGGAGAAGTTCAGGGGCTACTGATCTTCCGTCCCGAGGATCTCCACAGATAGGCCCAGGCGCTCACCGCCCACGATTGGGGAGCTGCACGAAGGGCACTCCCCTGGGACCCGCCTGGCGAGCCATGTGTGGCCGCACTTCCGGCACCTAAGCCTTAGCCTCATTGTTCCTCATCACCAGGAGGTAGTAGAGGAGGAGGGCGATACCCATGACCGCCAGGGAGGTGGCGTAGGAGGCGAGGTCCGTGGCGTACTCATAGGCCCTCCTCACTATCACATCGATCCCTACCTTGTTGACCACACCGAGGCGCTGGAAGATCTCGGCCTCGATATAGAACCGGAGGAAGGACCCGATCCCCGTGTAGATGACAAAGAGGTAGGCGCTGTACTGCATCCCCCCCGCCAGGATGGAGATGGGCTTGCTGGGGAAGAAGGGTATCAGCCGGATGAGGAGGAGGGACCAGCTCCCGTAGAGCTGGAAGAAGCGCACCCCCCTATCCCTCTCCTCGTCTTTCAGGTGGATGATCCTGAGGCCCCAGAGGCCTATGAGGTAGTCCACCAGGGCCCCCAGGACCGAGAAGACGGCCCCCATGACCCCCAAGAAGACGGGGGAGAGGCCCATGGATATCCCCAGGAGGACGCTGATCTCTATCGGTACCACGCCGAAGGCCGTGTCCAGGAGGATGAGGAGGGCCAGGGTGACGAGGGGATATTGCTGTACGAGGAGGGCTGGCCCCCCGAGGAGATCGAGCATGGCCTTTTATAGACCCTAGAGATATTAACGGTTGCGGTGCCTATGGATAGGTTCCTGGCGGTCCAGAGGGAGCTGGTAGGAAAGGTGAGCCTCATGGACGGGTTCCTGGGGCCCAGGAGGGTGGCAGGGGTGGACGTGGCCTACCTGGGGAGGAGGGCCTTCACCGCCGCCGTGGTGCTGGACTACGAGACCCAGGAGGTCCTGGAGGAACGTGTCGTGGAGGGGGAAGCGACCTTCCCCTACATCCCCACCTTCCTGGCCTTCCGGGAGGCCCCCCTGGTGATGGAAGCGGTGGAGGACCTGGAGTTCGACATGCTCATCCTCGACGGCCAGGGGATAGCCCATCCCCGGGGGTTGGGCATAGCCTCCCACGTGGGGGTCCTCCTGGACGTGGCCACCGTAGGGGTGGCGAAGCGCCTCCTCTGCGGCGAGGTCGCGGGGGAGGTCCCGGTAGGCAGCCCTGCGCCCATCGTCTACCGGGGGGCGGAGGTGGGCTATGCCTTCAGGGCCAGGCGGGGAGTAAAACCGATCTACATAAGCCCCGGCCACAGGGTCTCCCTCCCCTCGGCCCTGAGGATCGTCCAGGGGTGCATGCGGGGGCACAGGCTCCCGGAGCCCACCAGGCTGGCGCACATCCTAGCCACCGCCGAGAGAAGAAAGGTTAAATAGGCGGCTCACGGTACAATCGGAGTTGTGAAACTCCTTCCGCTCCTTCTCCTCGTTGCCCTCCTTCCGAGCATCGTCTACGGGCAGGAGGCAAAGGGGAAGGTCCTCATAGACGCCTTCCACAACGCGCCCAACGAGGCCTTCGAGGCGGACGTCAGGGCCCTGACAGGTACCCTGAAGGGGGAGGGCTACCCCTACAACCTGAACACCGAACCCCTCCTCTACCAGCGCCTCAGGACCTTCGACACCCTGGTGATAATAACCCCGAACCGCCCCCTCAGCGAAGGGGAGATCGGGGAGGTCCTCAGGTTCGTGCAGGAGGGGGGCGGCCTCCTCCTCGTCGGGGAGAATGGCAACTACACCGCCGTCAGCAGCAGCAACGTCACCCTCCCATTCAACCCCGAGAACCTGAACACCATCGGCGTGCCCGTGGGGATTAGGTTCAACCGGGACATCCTCAGGGAGAAGGTCGGGGGGGAGGTGACGCGGGATGTCCTCATAAACCGCTTCGAGAACCACACCATAGGGAGGGGGATCTCAGGGATAATGGTGAGAGAGGGATGCACCCTGGCCCTCTCCGGGAAGGCCAGGAGGATCGCCTGGGGCTCCGAGAACGCCTACTCCGAGAGCTACGGCTTCGTCTCCTACCCGCCTGTGGTCGCTGCCTCCGGCTACGGCTACGGCCACGCCTTGGCCCTCTGCGATACCGACGGCTTCCTCCAGCCCCAAGACAGGGACTCCCGGCTCTTCATGGCCAACGCCCTTGCATGGCTCACCATAAAGGACGAACTGGCCGAGGCGAACAGGTCCCTCCAGAACGGGACGAGGCTCCTCTCCGTCCATCTCTACCAGGATGCCAGGACGTTCCTCTCGGAGGCCCTTCGGATCTACACCGAAGTTGAGGTGGAGGAAGGAGTTGGGGAGGCCAGGGCCCTCCTCGAGAGGGCCGAGGTGGGGCTCTCGGCTGGAGGCCTGATGGAAGCCAGCTACGCTGACTATGAAGGGAAGAGGTATCGCGATGCCATGGGGGGGTTCGAGAAGGCCTATAGGATATATCTGGAGCTGAACGATACTGTAAGGGCCCAGGAGAGCCTCAGGATGGCGGCGGGGGCGAATGCCTCTATGACAGGCCTCTTCCACCTGGGGCGGGGGCAGGAGCTCCTCCACGAAGGGAGGTATAGCGACGCCCTGCCCGTCTTCAGGGCGGCCCTGGAGAGGTTCCAGGAGGCCGGGGATGGGGAGATGGTCAACAGGACCGAGGAGATGCTCGGCAAGGCCGAGATGGGGCTGGAGGCAGGGGCCCTTAGAGACTCCGCCGAGGTGAGGATCCAGAAGAGGGAGTACGCCAAGGCTGAGGGCGAGCTGAAGAGGGCGGGAGAGACCTTCACGAGGCTTGGGGATGCCAACGGTACCGCCACCGTGGAACGGCTGATGGCCCTCAACCAGGCCTACCAGGCAGCCTTCGCCAAGCTAGATGAGGCGAAGGGATACCTGGAGGCGGAAGATTACGAGAAGGCCGTAGCCGCCTTCTCAGAGGCCGCTGCGGCCTTTGAGGCCCTGGGGGACGGGGAGATGGCTGGGAAGGCCAGGGCCAGCATAGAGGAGAGCCAGGGGCAGGTGAAGGGGAGGAGGACCATCTACACCGCCTTGGGGGCGGCCCTCCTCGTCCTCCTGGTCAACGCCGGGATCTTCCTCTGGTGGCGGAGCAGGCAGAGCCGTAGGGAGACGGCAGAGCCATCCAGTGGCGGCGCGACCGCGGATCTGGAGAGGGAACTGAAGAGGCTGGAGCTCAGATACACCCAGGGGGGACTCCCCAAGAAGGATTACTTTAAGAAGAGGAAAGAGCTGGAAGAGAAGCTGGAGGCAGCGAGGAAGGGCCTCTAGGAGGCGGCGAGCATGGTCTTCGAGATGGTGAGTCTGGACCCAGCGACCCTGGCGATTGTGAAACTGGCCCTCCTGGCGATAGCCGGCATGGTCCTCTACCTCTACGCCACCTCGCGGGTGAACGCCTATGTGAGGAAGAACAATATACCGCTGGAGAAGGCCAGGGAGCTGGTGAACGCCACCAGGGTGATAGTCCTCCTCCTGGTCCTCTTCGCAGCCCTGAATATCCTGGGTGCGGTAGCCAACATCGCCCTCTCCACCAGCATCCTGGGTGCCGTCATAATACTGGTCTCCCAGAGCTTCCTCTCCTCCTTCGTCTCCGGCCTGTACCTGGTGGCCTCTAGGTCCTTCGGCTACGGGGATCGGATCCAGGTCGGGGATTATATTGGGGATGTCCTTGATATAGGGCTCATCAGCACCAGGATAAAGACCCCCAACAACGAGGTCGTCACCATCCCCAACTCCATCTTCCTCACCACGGAGGTGAAGAACTACGACATCGCGGGCTCCGAGAAGGTGGTGGAGATGGAGGACATAGGGGTGAGCTACTCCTCGGATCTCAGGAAGGCCAAGGCCCTCGTCCTCGAGGTGATAAAGGAGTACGCCCGGGAGGAGCCCCACCTCCTGGCGGACCCGGAGCCGAGGGTGACCACCAGCGCCTTCGGCGATTCCTCCATAAACCTCAAGGTGAAGTTCTACGTGGATGACGTGAGGCTCAGGGGGGCCATCGCCTCCGAGATCAGGGACAGGGTGAAGGAGGCCTTCGAGCGGGAAGGTATAGAGATCCCCTTCCCGCAGCGCGTGGTCCGCATGGAGAAGTAGCTACTGCTCTCTGGGGGCCGCCTTCCAGACGTAGTAGTACTCGTAGGCCCCCTCCTTGGTCGTACCCACTCTCTCCACTGGGAGGCCTTTCATGATGAAGCCGAGCTTGAAGGTGTTCAGGGATGAGAGGCGATAGAATCGCCTGTCCCGTCTCACGGCCGTCAGAAGATCCCTGGAGAGGACCTTCTGGTGCTCCCGCATATACTCCACTACCCAGGCCCTCAGGGCCTCCTTCGTCTCGGGCTTCCACCTAGAGAGGGATACCATATTCGTCGTCTGTCGAAAGGATAACATTTTTAACAATATGAGAAGAGGTATATGCATGGAGATCGAAGGGAGGGTGGTGAAGGGGTTGGGGGAAGGGAGCCACTATGTCCAGATCCCCGAGTACAAGAACCAGTTCATCGAGAGGCTGGGCTTCACTCCCTACCCCGGGACCCTCAACCTCCGGGTCAGGGGGGGGCTGGAGGAGTTCGTGGAGAGGGAGGGGATCGAGGTGGAGGGATTTACGAAGGGCGGGCGGTCCTTCGGGCCTGTGAAGTGCTTCAAGGCGCGCATCGGCGGGATAGCAGGGGCTGTGGTCATCCCGGCCCGGGGGAGGCGTGCCGAGACCCTGGAGTTCATAGCCCCAGTCAAGGTCAGGGAGGTCCTGAAGCTCGCTGACGGAGATGTCGTGAGGATAGAACTCCTATAGAAAAGGTTTATAAAATCCCGTCTCCAACCTTCTCCCATGCCCATCCAAGAGGTCGAGAAGATCTGGATGAACGGGGCCCTGGTGGATTGGGGGGAGGCCAAGATCCACGTCCTCACCCACGCCCTCCACTACGGCTCCGGGGTCTTCGAAGGGATCCGCTGCTACAAGACTGACAAGGGGGCCGCCGTCTTCCGCCTCCGGGACCACATGATGAGGCTCATGGACTCAGGGAAGCTCTACTTCATGACGATCCCCTATTCGGTGGAAGAGCTCTGCAAGGCGACGAAGGACCTGATAAGGGTCAACAAACTCTCGGGGTGCTACATAAGGCCCATCGCCTACCGGGGTTATGGGGAGATGGGGCTAAACCCCCTCAAGAACCCCATCGACGTGGCCATAGCGGCCTGGCCCTGGGGAGCGTACCTCGGGGAGGAAGGGCTTAAGAAAGGGATAAGGATCAAGACCTCCTCCTTCCAGAGGATCAGCCCCAACGTCCTGCCGCCCCTCGCCAAGGCCACGGGCCAGTACGCCAACTCCATCCTAGCCAAGGTGGAGTCCCTCAACGCCGGCTACGACGAGGCCCTGATGCTGGACTACCGGGGTTACGTCTCGGAAGGGCCGGGAGAGAATATCTTCGTGGTCAAGGACGACGTCCTCTATACCCCGCCGGAGCACGCCTCCATCCTCAAGGGCATAACCAGGGACTCGGTCATGACCCTGGCCATGGACATGGGGTACCAGGTCCTGGAGAGGGACATGACGAGGGCCTCCCTCTACCTGGCCGACGAGCTCTTCTTCACAGGGACGGCGGCCGAGGTCACTCCCATAAGGGAGATAGACAACTACTCCATAGGGGCCCCTGGGCCCATCACCCGTGAGATCCAGGCCAAGTTCTTTGAGGTGACCAAGGGAGGGGACGAGCGGTACAAGGCGTGGCTTGACCACGTCTACCCTTAGCCCCTCGAAACAGGTGTCAGATAAGATGGGCTATACCTATATCCTCCAATTTTCCCACTGGAAGGAGTACGCTTATGCCCACCAGGCCCGAGACGCGGCCTATCTCGATACCTCCCCCCACGGTGGCCCTGTTTCTGACCTCTTCGGGCCTCATCTCGGCCAGTCGTGCGATCCTCCCCAGACCGCTGTTCACGGCGTCGTTCAGGGTCGGCCCCGAGCCGACTACCTGCACCGGTGCAAGTTCTTCCAATTCGAAGCCGTGCTCTTTTGCCAGCTCGCTGGCCTTCGACTCCTCCCCTTTTTTGAAGGGTCTAGATAAGAAGGGCAGATCCTCCTCGTTGGGCAGTACAACGGGTCCCTCCATCTCCAGGCCTCTTATCACCTCCACCTCCACGGATATCTCACCTGAGACGTCGAGGGAGTGCCCTGCCACCAGGCCACCGCCGGCCGCTGCATTTATATCGCCCATATAGATGCCGCCACCCTCGACTTTGACCGGGGCGATGACCGTGGCCCCCTCCCTCACTGTTGCAAGGTCCATGTGGGCATCGGTCCTGCTGGTTAGGTCCTCCTGCCTTATCCCGTGACCGTGGGGTGCGCCCACAAGGAGCTGCCCCAGGTCGCCGCAGTTGTGGGAATACGGAATATCAACAGCTGGGACGGTCCCGATATTCCCTATACTCGGCCTGATCCTCATCGCGATCCCTGGAGGCATGTCAGCCAGGGCTAGACGAAGAACGGAGTGGGCCTTTCTCGTTTTCGGGGGAGCTGCATACCTATCCGCCTCCATGGCGATGGACGCCGCGGTCTCGCCTGGCACTGTCACCCCAATCTTCCTGTCGCTGCTGAAGAGCGCCGTGTACCCGCACGTGATCTCGAAGGCCCTGATGGGGATTTTGCACTTGGCGCACTTTACAGCGTCCCTCCCGATGCCTTCCACATAGGACCTGGGATTGATCTCCCCGCATGAGGGGCACCTCTTGGCTATGAAGGGGTCACCCACGTAGTAGCCATCTCGTCGCCGATCAGTCCCGGAGGCAGAGGCCGTTGAGAGCGTTCGGAGTCTCTTGATCTTTATGGCTATCGCATCCCCCACCTTGGCCCCTTCCACCCCCACAGGCCTCGTGACGGTGTGCCCGCCCCTGAGCTCCGGCGTGAACATGGGGCCGCAGCAGGCAGGCTCTGTGGTAGAGAGGATCCTCCCACCGTCCCTCAGGGGCCCCAGCATCCCGTTCCCAGGCCCTACGATCTCCACGAGCTCCTCGACGCGTATCTCTTTACCCATTCTGCTGTATGCCTTCCTTCTTGTTCTTGACAAGGGGCACGCACCCGCATCCGCAGAGGCAGGGGCCCTCGCGCCCTTTCTCCACCTTCTTCTCCTCGCCGCCCATCTGTGCACCTCCAACTTCTATTGGTGAAATTACTATAAACATCGAAGTATTTAAACTATAAAGTTTATAACGGTGTAGAGAGTATACAGGTGGTAAGTCGATATGAAGGACGGAAGTAAAGGAGGGTGCGCCCCGCCTGGAGACCCCGGGAGGATGTGCCTCTGCCCCCTGGAGGGCGTTATGGAGGTGATCAGCAAGAAGTGGGCCCTGCTGATCATAGGCGTTGTAGGCAATGAGAAGAGGCTCCGATATAATAAGATCATGGAGAGGTTGAATGGCATAAGCCCAAAGAGCCTCTCGGACAGGCTGAAGGAGCTGGAGGGTGCAGGGCTGCTCACCAGAAAAGTATATGCGGAGATCCCTCCCAGGGTTGAGTACACCCTTACGAAGGATGGAGAGGAGCTGCGAAAGGCCATGGCGCCCCTGATGAGGTGGGTGGCTGAGAGGAACAGGTCGGAGTGATCGGATGCTCGACAAACTGGGAGAGTCCCTCTCCAAGGCCGTGAGGCGGATCGCCCTCTCGGGCCTGGTGGACGAGAAGGTCATCAAGGAGGCGGTGAAGGAGATCCAGAGGGCCCTCCTCTCCGCCGACGTGAACGTCCGCCTGGTGATGGAGATCTCCAAGAGGATCGAGGAGAGGGCCCTCCAGGAGAAGCCGAAGGGAGGGCTCTCCCGCCGGGAGCATGCCATAGCCATCGTCCACGACGAGCTGGTCAACCTCCTGGGTAAGATGGATGAGTTCAGGCCTGCCAAGGGCAGGATAATGCTCGTCGGCCTCCAGGGCTCGGGAAAGACCACCACGGCCGTCAAGCTGGCGAAGTTCTATGCCAAGCGAGGCTTTAAACCCTACATAATAGCGGGGGACACCTTCCGGCCGGCGGCCTACGAGCAGATGAAACAGCTGGCCGAGCCCCTGAAGATCGTGGTCTACGGCGATCCCAGCGCCAAGGACCCCATCGCCCTCCTGGAGCGCGGCCTCGCGGAGGCCCGGGGCGATCTCATAATCCTGGATACGGCTGGGAGGCACAGGTCCGAGGAGGATCTCTTCCGGGAGATGAAGGAGCTGGAGGGGGCCTTCAGCCCCCAGGAGCGGCTTCTCGTCATAGACTCAACCATCGGGCAGCAGGCGGGGGCCCAGGCGAGGGCCTTCCACGAGGCGATCGGCATCACCGGCGTGATCCTGACCAAGCTCGACGGCTCGGCGAAGGGCGGCGGCGCCCTCTCGGCGGTGGCCGAGACCTCGGCCCCCGTACGGTTCATCGGCCTCGGGGAGAGGCTGGACGACCTGGAGCCCTTCGACAGCGGCCGCTTCATCTCCCGCCTCCTCGGGATGGGAGACCTGAAAGGTCTCCTGGAGAAGGCCCAGGAGACTATGGGTGAGGGGAAGGCGCGGGATATCATGAAGGGCGACC
>JACQPM010000089.1 GCA_016207475.1 Methanobacteriota archaeon
AGATAGTTGTATTGCTAGAGCCAAAATTACATCGTAACTTCAATCTCCAGCCTTTCTGCGATCTCCTTGTACCTGTTCCTTATGGTGACCTCGGTGACGCCGGCCACGTTGGAGATCTCCTGCTGGGTCCGCCTCTCGCCCACCAGGACCGATGCGATGTATATGGCCGCTGCCGAGACCCCCATGGGGCCCCTGCCCGAGGTGATCTGCATGTCCATCACCTTCGAGAGGATCTCGACGGCCTTGGACTGGACGTCCTTGTTGAGGTTCAGCTCGGAGCAGAAGCGGGGGATGTAGTCTATAGGGGTAGTGGGATTCAGATTTATGTCCAGCTCCCGGCATATGTACCGGTAGACCCTCCCGATCTCCTTCCTGTCCATCCTGGTGGCCTCGGCTATCTCGTCCAGGGTACGGGGGACCTTGCACTGCCGGCAGGCTGCGTATACCGTAGCTGCGGCGACGCCGTCTATCGACCGACCCCTTATCAGTCCCTTGTCCACCGCCCGCCTGTATATGACGGCGGCCGTCTCCCTCACGTTCTTCGGGAGGGAGAGCTTGGAGGAGACCTTGTTCAGCTCCGTCAGCGCGATAGCCAGGTTCCTCTCCTTGGCGTTGGAGACCCGTATCCTCTGCTGCCACCGCCTTATCCTGAAGAGCTGGGCCCTGTTCTTGGACGGTATGGCCCTGCCCGAGGAGTCCTGGTCCCGCCAGTCGATGACCGTCGAGAGGCCCTTGTCGTGGATCAGGTATGTCATAGGGGCCCCGGTCCTGGACCTCTTTATGATCTGCTCGCTGTCGAAGGCCCTCCACTCCGGCCCGGTATCTATTAAGTTCTGGTCCACTACCAGGCCACATTCGGTGCATATGATCTCGGCCCTCTCGTAGTCCCTGACGAGGCTCTTGGACCCGCACTCGGGACAATCCACGATATACTCTACTTTCTTTTCATCCAAAAACGCCACCCGCCCAGATTTCCATAGGAACTTCATAAACTAACGTTCTCAAATATATGGAATCCTCGTTTGTTATAGTAGATTTACACACGTTAAAAGAGGACTTGGTGTTGAATTCCAGGTTGGTGAGGTGAAGAGATGGTCAAGGACATGCCCGTGGATGTGGGGCTTATCTACGAAGGGGAGAGGATAAGGAAGCAGAATATGTACGTGGACCTGGGGGGCCCCAAGAGCAAAGGGGCGGAGCTCCTACAGGTGGTACCCCTAGAGAAGGTGAAGGATGGCCGGGTCTCGGTCATCGGGCCCGACCTGCCGGAGATGAAGGAGGAGGGGATCTACCCTTTCGGGATCTTCATGGAGGTAGCCGGCTCCAAACTTGAGCAGGACATCGAGGGGGTCTTCGAGCGGCGCATCCACGAGTTCACCAACTACATCCAGGGCTTCATGCACCTCAACTCCCGGAACACCATCTGGTGCCGCGTAGGGAAGGAATCGGCCAAGAAGGGACTCAAGCTCACCCATGTTGGACTGGCGCTGATGGAGCTCTTCAAGGCGGCCTTCGACGTCATCGAGCGGATGCAGGTCACCTTCTACACTGGCGATAAGATAGACGCCTTCCTGGAGGACGCGAAAGCGGTCTACGGGAAGAGGGACTCCAGGATAAGGGGGCTCAAGGACGAGGATGTCGATGTATTCTACGGCTGCGCCCTCTGCCAGTCCTTCGCACCCCAGCACCTCTGCACCATCACCCCCAGCAGGACCTCCTCCTGCGGCTCCATCTCCTGGTTCGAGGGGCGCGCAGCGGCCAAGGTGGACCCGAAGGGTCCAATCTTCGAGGTCCCCAAGGGCCAGCTCCTGGACCCCGAGAAGGGGGAGTACTCGGGCCCCAACGAGGCTACGACGAGGAAGTCCAGCGGGGCTGTCACCAGGGTCTACCTCCACAGCATCTTCGAGCACCCCCACACCTCCTGCGGCTGCTTCGAGGCCATAGGCTTCTATATCCCGGACGTGGACGGCATCGGGGTCGTCTCCAGGGACTTCCCGGGGCTGACGCCCTTCGGGATCCCGTTCTCCACCATGGCCGGCCAGGCCGGGGGAGGCGTCCAGTCCGACGGCTTCGTTGGGATGGCCGTGGACTATCTGAGGTCGCCGAAGTTCCTCCAGGCCGACGGGGGATGGAACCGCATGGTATGGCTCCCCAAGGCCCTCAAGGAGAGGATAGGGGGCGACATTCCAGAGGCGGTGAAGGAGAAGATCGCCACCGAGGAAGACGCCCCGGACCTCCCGAAGCTGAAGGAGTTCCTCAAGGCCAAGGCTCACCCCGTCGTCCAGAGGTGGAATGGGGGGGCGGCGAAGCCGGCGGAGGCAGTTGCGGCAGCGCAGCAGGAGGGGCCTGCCATGGCCCTCCCGGAGCTCCAGGTGCCGATCTCAGGCTTCCCCATGGCCGGCCAGGCCGGGGGTGGCGTCCAGTCCGACGGCTTCGTTGGAATGGCCGTGGACTACCTGAGGTCGCCGAAGTTCCTCCAGGCCGACGGGGGATGGAACCGCATGGTATGGCTCCCCAAGGCCCTCAAGGAGAGGATAGGGAGCGACATCCCAGAGGCGGTGAAGGAGAAGATCGCCACTGAGGAAGACGCCCCGGACCTCCCGAAGCTGAAGGAGTTCCTCAAGGCCAAGGCCCACCCCGTCGTCCAGAGGTGGAATGGGGGGGCAGCGAAGCCGGCGGAGGCGGCTGCGGCAGCGCAGCAGGAGGGGCCTGCCATGACCCTCCCAGAGCTCCAGGTGCCGATCTCCGGCATGCCCATGGCTGGTGGAGGCATCAGCATCACCTTCAAGAACGCCAAGATCTACGCCGAGAAGATCATAATAACCCGGGGCGAGAAGAGGCAGTGAGATGGCCCGGTTGAGGCTGGAGGAGCTCATAGCCCAGCTCGCAGAGCTCGAGAGCCTGGAGCTGGAGAAGGTCCAGGTGGACGTCGAGGAGCTCGTCCTGGAGCTCCAGCGCTCCATCGTGATGCCCATAGCCCGGGCCCAGAAGGTAGATCAGGCCAGGCGGGCCCCTTTGGTCTTCGAGCCCCCCCTGGGGAGCTACAAGGGCTCAATAGCCAATGTGCAGCTCGGGGCCACCAAGGCTGAAGGCGGCTCCAGGGGCAAGGTGGTCAAGCTGGGCGGCCAGAGGTCCCTCTATTGGTTCGAGAGGGGCATCGAAAACAGGCCCGCCGTGAGCTTCGACGTCTTCGACATGCCCATGGACAGCTTCGCCAAGAGCCTCAAGGCAGAGTGGAAAGAGGTCTGGGAGGACCCGGCGGAGTGGGCCAGGCTGGCCGTGAAGCGCGGGGCTGACCTGGTCACCATACACCTGATATCCACCGACCCTGGGCTGAAGGATACCTCGCCCCAGGAGGCCGCCAAGACGGTGGAGGAGGTCCTCCAGGCCGTCGACGTCCCCCTGGTTATCGGTGGCTCCGGGAACCCCAAGAAGGATCCCCTGGTCTTCGAGAAAGCCGCCGCAGCCGCAGAGGGGGAGATGTGCCTCATAGCCTCTGCCAACCTCGACCTGGACCACAAGCGGGTGGTGGACGCCGCCAACAGGTACAGGCACAACGTCCTCTCCTGGACCTCCATGAACATAACCGACCAGCAGATGCTCAACCGCCTCCTCCTGGAGGAGGGTCTTCCCAAGGAGCGGATGGTCCAGGACCCGACCACCGGCGCCCTGGGCTACGGTATTGACTATACCTACTCCCTCATCGAGAGGATGAAGCAGAATGCCCTGAAAGGGGATGAGCTGCTCCAGAACCCCATCTCCTGCGGTGTCACCAACGCCTGGGCCGCCAGGGAGGCCTGGATGAATGAGCCCTCCTGGGGCCCCCGGGAGTACCGGGGCCCCCTCTGGGAGATAGCCACAGCTGTCACCGTCCTCATGGCCGGGGCAGACCTCCTGATGATGCTCCACCCCAAGGCGGTGGAGGTGGTGAAGGGCGTCATAGAGTCCACTGCCGGCGGCCTGAAGACCGCCGAGCTCAGATACGAGGACTGGTTGAAGGTCTGAGGTGCTCCCATGGCCAAGATCACCCCCCTCCAGATATACAAGTTCCTACCCGGGACGAATTCCAAGAAGTGCGGGGAGCCCACCTGTATGGCCTTCGCCTCGAAGCTCATCGAGAGAAAGAGGCGGATAGACGAGTGCCCCATCCTCGACCAGCCGGAATATAAGGAGAAGAAGAAGGGGCTCGTAGAACTCATGACGCCCCCTGTAAAGGAGGTGGTCATAGGCGCAGGCAGCAGCGCCATAGCGGTGGGCGGGGAGGAGGTCATGTACCGCCACGAACTGACCTACTTCAACCCCACGGCCCTCTTCATCGATGTCCATGACGAGATGGGGCCAGAGGAGCTCCTGGGCAGGGTGGACGGGGTCAAGAACTTCACCTTCCGGCGGGTTGGGCAGGACCTGAGGCTCAACGGCGTGGCGGTGAGATCGAGGAGCGGCGATCCGACGCGGTTCGGGGAAGCGGTCGTGACCATCCTGGAGAGGTACGACCTCCCCATGATCCTCTGTTCCTATATTCCGGAGGTGCTGGAGGTGGGCCTCGAGATAGCGGCAGGGAAGCGCCCCCTCATCTACGCCGCCACCAAGGAGAACTGGGAGCAGGTGGCGGACCTGGCCATAAAGCACCAGGTCCCCCTCGTCGCCTCCTCCCCCGGCGATATCCAGGGGCTCATGGACCTGGTCCAGAACCTCATGGAGAACGGTGTTCATGACATAGTCCTGGATATCGGCTCAGCCCCCTCGGGGGAGGGCCTCGGGAAGATGATGGACAACCTGGCCATGCTCCGGCGCCTCGCCATCGAGAAGAGGGTCAAGCCCATGGGCTTCCCGATC
>JACQPM010000009.1 GCA_016207475.1 Methanobacteriota archaeon
GAGAAGGGCCTCGTGGTATCGGCGATCAACGAGGCGGTGAAAGGGCTCGTCGATGCGATGAAGATGAAGAAGGAAAGAGAAGATGAGCAAGTATGAGGAGGTGGAATTAACCAGGGACCTGGGCCTCTTCAGCGCCACCATGATAGGGGTGGGGGCTATGATAGGGGCCGGTATCTTCGTGCTGACGGGCATCGCCGCCGGCACGGCCGGGCCCGCCCTCCTCCTGGCCTTCCTCCTGAACGGGGTCGTCACCCTCTTCACCGCCATGGCCTACGCCGAGCTCGGCTCCGCCATGCCGGAGGCGGGCGGCGGCTATCTCTGGGTGAAAGAGGCCTTTCCAGGCGTCAGCGGCTTCTTGAGCGGCTGGATGAGCTGGCTGGCCCACACCGTGGCCGGGAGCCTCTACGCCCTCGGCTTCGGGGCCTACTTCTACCTCTTCCTCTCCGTCTCTGGGGTAGCGATAGGCGGGCTTGGAGGCGAGGTCCTGAAGAAGGCCCTGGCAGTGGGGGTCATCCTCCTCTTCGTCTACATAAACTACAGGGGGTCCTCCGAGACAGGAAAGGCTGCCAATATCTCGGCGATTGTGAAGATCGCCATCCTGGGGGTCTTCGTCGCCTCTGGCCTGATGGCGATGCGCCGGGAGATCGACTGGACCGAGCACTTTGTCCCTTTCCTCCCCATGGGATTTGAGGGGGTCTTCCTGGCCATGGGGCTCACCTTCATCGCCTTCGAGGGGTACGAGGTCATCGCCCAGGCAGGGGAGGAGATGATAGACCCGAAGAGGAACGTCCCCAGGGCCATCTTCCTCTCCCTGGCCATAGTCATGCCCATATACCTCCTGGTGGCCTTCGTGGCCCTGGGGGCTGTGGATGCCGGCGGGATGCCCACCTGGCAGTTCCTGGGGCAGCACAAGGAGCTGGGCCTGGCAGAGGCGGCCAAGCAGTTCATGCCCCTCGGCGTGGGCCTCCTCCTCTTCGGCGGCCTCGTCTCCACCATGTCGGCCCTCAACGCCACCACCTTCTCCTCCACCCGGGTATCCTTCGCCATGGGCAGGGACTTCAATCTGCCGTCCCTCTTCAGGAGGGTCCACCCCATCAACAGGACCCCGCACGTCGCCCTGGCCATCACGGCGGTCCTGATGATCGCCATTGCCATCGGCCTACCGATAGAGGACGTGGCCAGCGCCGCCGACATCATGTTCCTCCTCCTCTTCCTCCAGGTCAACGCGGCCGTGATCAACATAAGGAAGAGGCTGGGGGATAAACTGGATTACGGGTACAAGATGCCCCTCTTCCCCTACCTCCCCATCGCCGGCGTCTTGACGAAGCTCTTCCTGGCCCTGTACATGTACTTCTACAGCCCCATCGCATGGGTTATCACCCTGGTCTGGATAGGGATCGGCGGTCTGGTCTATCGGTCCTATGCCAGGGGTAAGGAGGAGATAGAGAAGGGGAAGCTGGCCAGGGAGATATCCCCGGGGGAGTACAGGATACTGGTGCCCATGAAGGCCCAGAAGGACGTGCGGCCCCTCATGGAGATATCGACAGCTATCGCGAAGGCCCAGGGGAGCGACGTCGTGGCCCTCCATGTCGTGGAGATACCATATCAGACATTCCTGCAGGCTGGAAAGAGGTTCGTCGAGGAAAAGATGCCCCTCCTGAACGAGGCGGTGGAGATAGGCACCAGCTCTGGCATAACGGTGAGGAAGAAGATCGTCATCTCCCACGACGTCTCGAGGGCCATAGTGGACCTGGCCAAGTCTGGGAAGAGCGACCTGATCCTTCTGGGCTGGACCGGCGAGATATTCAGGGAGAAGATCAGGAGGTCAGTCCCCGGTAATGTGATGCGCAACGCCCCCTGCAACGTGGCGGTCCTCCATCCCAAGAACGGGAGGGAGATCAAGAGCATCCTGGTCCCTGTGGGACTGGGGGAGCACTCCTACAGGCTCCGTCTGGCGGAGAGGATAGCGAAGGCCTTCGGCGCCAAGGTCACCCTCATCAGCGTCACGGGGCCGGGAGAAGAGCCGCAGAAGGAGCGGCTGAGGGAGATCCATGAGAAGGACAGGGCGCTCCTCGACTGCGAGACGGCCTCTGAGATGGTCACCGCCTACTCCGTCAAGGAGGTGCTGGTGAACAGGTCGGCGAACCACGACCTCCTGGTCATAGGCCCCTCCAGGGAATGGATCTTGCAGGACTTCCTCTTCGGCTCCGTGCCCGACAGGATCGTCAACGAGGCCAAGTGCTCCGTCCTGATGGTGAAGGAGCCAGAGCAGAGGATAGAGTCCTGGGTGAACCTGGCCCTGGACTGGATCATGCGAAGGTAGGCCAGCCTGGCGGCTCACCAAAACCTTTATATCCCCCTCCGTCACCAGCCTTGAATTCATAAAATATTAACAATCGTTAATTTCGAGGACAGAGGAAAGGTGTTCCTGTGGCTGTGAAGGCGAGGGGCATTTTGCCCCAGAGGCAGAAGGGGTTCGCGACCCTGAGGTTCGTGGTGGGCGGGCAGCTCACCGTGGCCCAGATGCGGAAGCTGGCGGACCTGGCCAGAAGGGAGGGGAAGGAGATGGTGCTCACGACCATGAGGAAGACGGTGGAGCTCCCCTGGATAAGGCTGGAGAAGGTGCCCGAGGTCCTCAAGGAGTGCGCAGGCGTGGGGCTGAGGCCCGGCTCCACTGGGATGAGGACCGTGAAGGCCGTCTTACCCTGCGCCGCCACCTACCGGTGCGCCTTCGAGGCCACCGATGTGATGGGGCTCTACGATAAAGTGGCCACTAGGTACTTCGGCAGGGACGCCCCGGCCAAGTTCAAGATCTCCATCTCGGGCTGCCCCAACTACTGCATGCACCCCTATCTGAACGACATAGGGATCGTGGGGCGCGTCCACCCCAGGATAAACCTGGACAAGTGCATCGCCTGCGGCCAGTGCGCCAGGCTCTGCAGAGGGGAAGCAATAACGCAGAAAACAGAAGCATACCCTGCTTCCCCTCTTCCAACCAAGGCCTGGGAGGAGGCCATGGAGCTGAACAGGGCGCCGGTCTTCGACGCCACCACCCCGCTGGACGCCATAATACTGGACGAGAAGGGCCTCCCCCATATAGATTATGACAAGTGCATAGACTGCGGCCTCTGCGTCAGGAACTGCCCCACCGACGCCATAGAGGTGGAGCGCTCCGGCTTCACCGTGATGGTGGGCGGCCGTGGAGGCAGGAAGGCCAGGTTCGGGAACGAGATCGTCCGCATAGCCTCCGAGGAGGAGCTCTTCACCATCCTCGACAGGACCCTGGAGTACCACGAGAAGTTCGCCCAGGGGAGGGAGCGGCTCCCCGACGCCATCGAGAGGCTCGGCTTAGAGCACTATAAAGAGCACGTCCTGGAGGGCCTGGAGCTGGACGGGAAGCAGTGCTCCACCATGAAGGCGAGGAGCGGTTAGATGACCAAGATAAGATGGACCTCCGGTATACTGGCCCAGAAGCAGCGTGAGTACACCACTATGAGGGTCCCCCTCTCCGGGAGGATCACCTCCGAGCAGATGGACAAGATGGCCGATATAGCGGAGAGGGACGGGAAGGGCATCGTCCTCCTGACCATAAGGAAGAGCATCGAGATACCCTGGATCAAGTACGACCAGTCCCTCAAAGTCCAGAGGGAGCTCCAGCAGGCCAAGCTGGAGATAGGCTCCTGCGGCCGGTCCGTGAGGACCGTCGTCAGGTGCGCCTCCACTGGAAGGTGCCCCTTCGAGGTCATCGACGTCGAGAAGAAGTACCAGGAGATCACGGATAGATACTACGGCAAGAGCACCCCCACGAAGTTCAAGACCTCCGTCTCGGGGTGCGCCAACGCCTGCGCCAATCCGTATATCAACGACTTCGGGATCGTGGGGAAGGCCCACCCGCGGATAGATTTCTCGAAGTGCGATAAATGTTATAAGTGCGTCGAAGCCTGCAAGGGCGGCGTCTTCGCTACCGAGGATGGAATCCCCGAGGTCGAGGGGGCCATAACTCAGGAGGCGATAACCATAGGCGAGGACGGGATGCCCAGGATAGATTATGATAAGTGCATAGACTGCGGCTGGTGCATCTCCAACTGCCCGCCCGGCGCCCTGGGGGCCGAGAGGGTCGGGTACGGGATCTACGTCGGCGGCAGGGGCGGGAGATACCCCAAGTTCGCCCACGAGGTCGCCAGGTTCGTCTCCGAGGTGGAGCTCTTCAGGATCCTGGAGGGGACGATAGAGTACTTCAGGAAGTTCGCCGAGGGGAGGGAGCGCCTGGTCCTGGTCCTTGAGAGGCTCGGGATCGAGCACTATAAGGAGCACGTCCTGAAGGAGGATTGAGATGGAAGCAATCCAGGTACCGTTCAAGAGGTTCGACTACCTCCAGGAGAAGGTCATCGACCCAGGCTACTGCCACTCCTGCGGGGCCTGCGCCACCTTCTGCAACCGCGTGGTGATGGAGAAGGTCCCCAAGCTCGTCGGCGGCTGCCCCTTCCAGGGCTCCACCTACTTCGAGAATACCTGCGTCTGCTACGGCCACTGCCCCATGGTCTCCACCGTCGACCCAAAGCACGTCTTCGGGAGACCGGCGGAGGACGAGTACCTGGGGCACTACAGGGGGATAAAGGCGGCAAGGTCCAAGGACGAGACCATACTGAAGAACGCCCAGGACGGCGGGGCCGTGACGACCATCCTGAAGGCCGCCCTGGACGCGGGGGTCATAGACGCGGCCATAACGGTCTGCAGGGACGACCAGTGGAGGCCAGCCCCGAAGCTCGTCACCTCCTCCAGGGAGCTGAAGCGGACCTGCGGCTCCACCTACGCCCCGGCCCCTGTCATCAATCTCTTGGGCAAGGTCTCCAGGGAGAAGACCGCCGGGAAGAACACCATAGGTGCGATAGCAGTCGTGGGGATGCCATGCCAGATCCAGGCCCTGCGGAACTTCGAGTACGGCTTGTTGTACAACAACGGCCTCTCCCCCACCTCGGAGCTCAAGATCTACGCCATCTCCCTCTTCTGCGAGGGGATATACGACTACGACCGCCTCCTCCCCATGCTCAACACCGATATAACCAAGGTCCGGAAGATGGACATAAAGGGGAAGCTGATGGTCCACTCCGACGAGATCTTCTGCATCCCCCTCAAGAGGGTGCGGGCGGCCATGCTGGACGCCTGCCTCGTCTGCCGGGACTTCGCCGGCGAACTGGCCGATATCTCCGTGGGCTCCATAGGCTCCCCCCAGGGGTGGTCCACCATGGTCCTGAGGTCCGGCAGGGGGACGGAGCTCCTCAGGGATGCCGACATAGCCGATCAGCTCCAGATGACCGACGAGGTGGACCTGGCGGCCGTCAAGGACGCGGCAGCCAGGAAGAAGGAGCGGGTGATGGAGGAGATAAGGAGGCGCAGGGCCCAGGGCATTCCCCTGCCTCCAGTCCTGGAGGGGGTGGTCTGATGGGGGAGCTGGATTACATAGAGGACTGGTCCGAGGACCTAGCCAGGTCCCTGGCTACGGAGGATGGCATAGCCCTGACAGATCGGCACATGGCCATCCTCAAGGCTGCCCGCGATTTCTATCAGGAGAATATGATAGATCCCACCATAAGGGATATAGCCAAGAGGATGGGCGTGGAGAAGAGAGAGGTCAACGCCCTCTTCCCGGACGGAGCTAAGCAGATAGCGAAGCTCGCAGGGATCGAGTACACCGGCTGCGTATGAGCGGGGAGAGGCTCGTAGACTGGTTCAGAGGCAAGGGGGGGGTCGTCGTAGCCTTCTCTGGCGGCGTGGACAGCGCCGTGGTTGCAAAGGCAGCCGTGATGGCGCTGGGCGATGCTGCCATAGCAGCCACCTCCGCTTCCCCCACCCTGCCCGCCAGGGAGCTGGATGGGGCCCGGCGCCTGGCGGGGGAGATTGGCATACGGCACGTCGTCTTCGAAGAGGACGAGTTCTCGGACCCGAAGTTCCGGGAGAACAGCCCCGAGAGGTGCTACCACTGCCGCAAGGGCCTGGTGCGCGGCCTCCGGCGGGTAGCGGTCGAGAGTGGGGCCGCTTACATCGTCGACGGGGCGAACGCAGATGACACCAGGGCCCATCGCCCGGGCCTGAGGGCCATGCGGGAGGCCGGTGTCAGATCACCACTCCTGGAGCTGGGGATGGGGAAGGAGGAGGTGAGGGAGATCGCCAAGGCCTTCGGCCTCTCGGCGGCCGAGAAGCCCTCCATGGCCTGCCTCGCCAGCAGGATCCCTTACGGCGAGGAGATAACCCCCGAGAAGCTCCTGATGGTGGAGAGGGCGGAGGAGCTCGTAAGAGCTCTGGGCTTCGACCAGGTGAGGGTGAGGTCCCACGACGGCATCGCCAGGGTCGAGGTCCCCAGAGAAGAGATCCCACGGTTGGTCGAGCACCGCAGGGATATAGCCGCCGGCCTCCGGCGGATCGGCTTCTCCTACGTGACCCTCGATCTCGAGGGCTATAGATCTGGCTCCATGGACGAGGTCTTGAATTACTCCAAGTAATATTCTTACCAAAAAATATATATACCATGAATAATACCTTGGGGGCGAGGCGATCTCATGTACGTCACAGGGTTGAAGTGCAGGAATTGCGGCAAGGAGTACCCCATCGAGCCCGTGAGCATCTGCGAGGAGTGCTTCGGGCCCCTGGAAGTGCAGTACGACTTCGATAGGATAGGGGAGGCCATAAGCAAAGGAGGGATAGAGAGGGGCCCCAGGTCGATATGGCGGTACAAGGCCCTCCTGCCAGTGGGGGAGCGGGTGGTGGATCTAAATCCCGGCTATACGCCGCTCCACAGGGCTGAGAACCTGGCCAGGGAGCTGGGGATGGAGGAGCTGTACATAAAGAACGACTCCGTCAACCCCACCTTCTCCTTCAAGGACCGCGTCGTATCCGTATCCGTATCAAAGGCCCTGGACTTCGGCTTCGACACCGTCGGCTGCGCCTCCACCGGCAACCTCGCCTCCTCCGTCGCCGCCCACGCCGCCAAGGCTGGGCTGAAGTGCTACATCTTCATCCCCGCCAACCTGAATCTTGGAAAAATAATCCAGACCCTGGCCTACAACCCGAACCTGATAAAGGTCGAGGGGAACTACGATGATGTCAACCGCCTCTGCACCGAGGTGGCGGGCTACTACAACTGGGCCTTCGTGAATATCAATCTCCGGCCATATTACTCCGAGGGCTCCAAGACCCTCGGCTATGAGGTCCTGGAGCAGCTGGGCTGGGAGGCCCCTGAGAGGATCGTGGTCCCAGTGGGCTCCGGTTCCCTCCTGACGAAGATATACAAGGGGTACAAAGAGTTCGAGAGGCTCGGGCTTGTGGAAGAAGTCAGTACGAAGGTCACGGCGGCCCAGGCCGAGGGCTGCTCCCCCGTGACTACGGCCTTCAGGACCGGCGGGGAGATAAAGCCCGTCAAGCCCGACACCATCGAGAAGAGCCTGGCCATCGGGAACCCGGCGGACGGATACTACGCCGTGAGGGTCCTGAAGGAGACGGGGGGCACCGCCGGCGCGGTGACCGACCCGGAGATCATCGAGGGGATCAAGCTCCTGGCTAGGACAGAGGGGGTCTTCACCGAGACGGCCGGTGGAGTCGTGGTAGGGACGCTGAAGAAGCTGGTGGAGGCCGGGGAGATCGAGAGGGACGAGAAGACGGTTATTTACATAACCGGGAACGGTCTCAAGACCCAGGACGTCCTCCTGGGGCATGTGCCCGAGCCCGTCAAGATAAGGCCGGACTTGAAGGAGGTCGAAAAGCTCCTATCCGCCGGCAGGGAGATAAAGTACGAGAAGGAGGTGGCCCAATGGCAATAGTGAGGTTATCTACGCCTTTGAGGAAGTTCAACCAGGGGAAGCCTGAAGTGGAGGCCGGGGGGAGCACCCTGAAGGAAGTCCTCCAGAATATCGATGCCTCCAACCCCGGCTTTGCGGATAAGGTCCTCGAGAAGGGGGAGATAAAGAGGTTCGTGAACATCTACGTGAACAACGAGGACGTGAGGCTCGGGAAGGGGCTCGAAACGCAGATTGGGGAGAAGGACGTCGTCTCCATCCTCCCGGCCGTCTCGGGGGGGTAACCTTTCACTCGTTAAGGTTTAAGTGATGGAAAAAGGGGGCTAACTTATGGAAGTGGGAAAGGGAATCTCTGAGTCTGATGTCTCGCGGGCGATCATCGAAGGCTTCACGAAAGACCTGATGGAGTACACCAGGACCGATGTCGTCATAGTGGGATCCGGCCCCGCAGGCCTGACAGCCGCCAAGTTCATAGCCGAGACGGGCGTGAAGACCCTGATCATAGAGCGGAATATCTACGCCGGCGGGGGCTTCTGGCAGGGAGGCTACCTCTTCCCCAAGACCGTCGTCGAAGCGCCAGCTCAGGAGGTCCTCCTCGATATGGGCATAGAGATGGAGGAGGTCAAGCCCGACCTCTACGTGGCCGACTCCTTCAAGGTCGTGGCAAAGCTCCTGGCCTCCGTGGCAGATTCCGGTGCCAAGCTCCTCAACTCCACCTACGTGGACGACCTCATATACAAGGGGGGGCGGATAGGCGGGGTACTGGTCAACTGGTTCCCCATCACCCAGATGCCCAAATTCATCACCTGCATGGACCCCATAGCCCTCGAATCGAAAGTAGTCATAGACGCCACCGGGCACGAGGCCTCCATGGCCTCCAGGGCAGCGAAGGTCCTGGGCTTCGAGATAAAAGGCCATGGCCACCTGAACGTCGAGGAGGCGGAGAGGGAGGTGGTCAAGAACACCAAGGAGATCGCCCCCGGGCTGATAACCTGCGGGATGGCCACAGCCTCGGTCTTCGGCACGCCGCGCATGGGCCCCATCTTCGGCGGGATGCTCCTATCAGGGCGGAAAGCGGCCGAGACAGCGCTGGAGATCCTCAAGAGCAAGGCCATTGCCCAGGAGAGGTAAAAGAATTGCTGATCTATAGCGAGCCCGTAGAGAAGTGGAAGTGCTACTACAAGGAGTGCAACGCCCACTGCTGCACCTGCGGCAGGGAGGTGACGGCCGGCGATATAAAGAGGATCGCCAAGGCCACCGGCAAGAGGCCCGAGGAGTTCGCGGACCTGAAGGAGAAGAAAGGGCTCTTCATGCTCAAGAGCAAGGACGAGAAGTGCATCTTCCTCAAGGGCGACCTGTCCTGCACCCTCCACAAGGAGGATGCGAAGCCCCTCCTCTGCCGCATGTACCCCTTCCTCTTCGACGGCATCATCTACGCCGACGAGATTGTGTTGAAGGTGCGCTCCGTCAAGGACTGCCCGGGCCTCGGGCGGGGGAAGAAGCTCGGGAAGAACTTCGAGGCCTCCGTGGAGGAGCTGGGCAACCGCTTCGTCAGGGAGATCAAGGACTACCTCAAGGAGAAGAGCCAGGGCACCAAGGAGATCGGATAGATGGGCCTCAACCTGAACGAGATCAAGCGCTACAGCCGGCAGCTCGTACTCCCGGACTTCGGGAGCCAGCAGCAGGCCAGGCTGAAGGGATCGAAGGTGGCGGTCACCGGCGGCGGGGGACTGGGGTGCCCCGTCTCCACCTACCTGACCCTGGCCGGGATCGGGGAGATCCACATCATAGATATGGATAACATAGAGATGAGCAACCTCAACCGCCAGTTCCTCTACACCCCCGAGGATGTGGGGAAGCCGAAGGCCGAGGTGGCCGCGGAGCGGCTGGGCGAGGTCAACCCAGAGATCAAGGTGGACGCCATCGTGGAGCGCATCACCTACGACAACGCCTTCGACCTCCTCAAGGGCTACGATGCCGTCGTCGATGGCACAGACAACTTCCCGGTCCGATACGCTATTAATGATGCCTGTGCCGTAAATAGAACGCCGCTCTTCCACGGCGCCGTCCTCATGTACGAGGGGAGGGCCACGAGCATAATACCGAAGGAGACGGCATGCTTCAGGTGCGCCTTCCCGAATCCGCCCCCGTCCAATATGGTACCGACATGCCGGGAGGCCGGGGTGGTGGGCTCCATGGTGGGGCTGATAGGTTCCATCCAGGCCATGGAGACCGTGAGGTACCTGGCGGGCCTGGAGATAGGGCTGAAGAACCGGCTCCTGGTGATCAACGTTGATACCATGGAGTTCGAGAAGGTCCGCCTGAGGAGGCTGGACGACTGCACCGCCTGCGGTGATACCTTCGTACCCAGGCCCGTGGACGAGGTCTGCGAGACGAGGAGGATAGAAGATGAGCAGAGAGCCTGAGGTCCTGGACCTGAAGGGCGAGAAGTGCCCCGACACCTTTGTATACTCCAAGATAAAGCTGGAGGAGATCGCCTACAGCGGAGGCGGCATCCTGAAGGTGATAGTGGACTTCCCCCCGGCTGCCGAGAGCATACCCCGCTCCCTCAGGGAGGAGAAGATCGGGTACAAGGTCCTGAGCGTCAAGAGTGTGGGGCCGAACGTCTACGAGCTCCTCATAGAGGCCCCCGCGGCCCGTTGACAGACGTTACTTCTACAGGAACGGCCATGGATAGCATCATAAGGGCCCACCTTGGGACGAAGTACAACCTGGTGGGCGTCCGGGTCCTGAAGGAGGATATAGCCAACCCGGAGCTGCGGCCCAAGAAGAAGATGCGCTTCTGCGAGCTGGTCAGGGAGGCGGCCGACGGGAAGAGCTTCGATGCCAAGCTAGAGGATTTAGCTTGCCCCCACGAGGGGGTGGTCCTGGGCTTCGAGGAGCCCGAGTACGTGGAGGTGGAGCCCAGGATAAAGCCGGCCGAGACGAAGGTCCTCAAGATAGCGCCCATCGAAAAGATGAAGGACCCGGAGGTCGTCCTGGCCATACTGAACCCTAAGCAGATCATGGACGTCTCAGCGCTCCTCAACGGGATCGAGGCCAACTTTGCCGGCAGCCTGGCCGTCTGCGGCGAGGCCATGGCAAAGCCCTACATGGACAAGAAGCCCAACCTGACCTTCCTCTGCGCCGGGGCGAGGACCTTCGCCGACTACAAGGACTCGGAGCTGATCCTGGGCGCTCCGCCTGCGACCTTCCAGAAGCTGGCAGAAGGCATCGAAGCGCTCTCCAAGTCCTGCGGGGCCCTCTGCGGCTGCCGGGTGAGCGACATCCCGCCCAGGATCGTGAAGAGCTTCCAGAAGCTCGGGTTCGAGAAGGGGACCGACTACTTCTTCGGCAAGGTGGACGGGCAGAACGTCAGGATA
>JACQPM010000091.1 GCA_016207475.1 Methanobacteriota archaeon
CAGCTCCCCCTCCGACCAGGAACCGAAGGCGCCCACGGAGACGTTGCAGGCCTGGCACTGGGACCCCCAGGACCACCTCACCTCGGCCAGTCCGTTCTGCCCTGGGCTGAGGACGGCCGCATCCTGGATGTCCGGCATGGAAGGGTCCATATCCAGGTAGTGGAATATGGTGTTGCCGTTGGCGAAGTCGTAACCCCTGGTGGGGTAGTACTTGTGGACTGTGCAGGAGGCGTAAGCCTGGGTTATGGACAGTGAGAGGACGAGAGAGAGGGCCGCCGTGGCCATGAGAACAGATCGCGATACCATCCAGATCCCTCTACTCGTGTACCTTTATACTCCCCAGATCCTCCACCTTGACGTCCCGCTGGGCCCCTGTCTTCATGTCCCGCACCAGGACGCAACCCTTGGCCAGCTCTTCCTCCCCTATGATGACCACCAGGGGTATCCCGCGGCTGTCGGCGTAGCCGAGGGCCTTCACCAGCTTCCTCTTCATCAGGTCCACCTCGCACGGTAAGGACTTCCGCAGGCTGGCGGCCACGCGTATGGCCTCCCCCAGGAGGTCCTTCCCCGCAGGCACGACCAGGGCCTTTGGGCCCTTATCCCCACCGAGCTTCCGTCCCTCAGCCTCCAGGGCCAGGAGGACGCGGTCGAACCCGAAGGCGAAGCCGCAGGTAGGTACAGGTGCACCGCCCAGGGTCTCGGTGAGGGAGTAGGAGCCCCCGCCGCAGATCTGCTTCTGGGCCCCCAGCCTTGGCGCATATATCTCGAAGACGGTACCTGTGTAGTAGTCGAGGCCCCGGGCTATCCCCAGATCCACCCTGTACCCTTCCACCCCGAAGAAGCCCAGGGCGCATAGGACCCTCTCGAACCTCTCCAGCTCCTCTAGGACCCCGGTCCTCCCCGCCAGCAGGGCCCTCGCCTTCCCCAGGACTTCCCTACTGGGGCCCTCCAGCTCCAGGATCGTCAGGAGGACGCTCCGGCTCTCCTCTGGGACCTGGAGCTTCTCCAAGAGCCCTTTCAGGGCTGCCTCCTCCCCCTTGTCTATGGCGTTCATCACAGGGTTCTGGTCCTCTTCTCTTACTCCCCCGTCCTCCAGGATCCGCCTCAGGACGCCTATGTGGCCTATGTGGACCTCGAAACCCTCGAGGCCCAGCCGCTCCAGGGTGGCCATCGCCAGGGCTACGACCTCTGCCTCGGCCTCCTCGTGGGGGGGGCCTATCAGCTCCACCCCCGCCTGCCAGAACTCCCTGTATCTGCCCGACTGGGGCTCCTCGTACCGGAAGCAGTTGCCGATGTAGTAGACCTTGACGGGCTTGGGAGAGCGCTTGAGCTCGTTGATATAGAGGCGCATCACTGGAGCGGTCAGTTCTGGTCTCAGGGCGAGGTCCCTCTCGGCCTTGTCCTTGAAGTGGTACAGGTGCCTCCTTATATCCTCTCCCGACTTGGCGGTTATCAGCTCCAGGCTCTCGAATGTGGGCGTCTGCACCTCGCCGTAGCCGAAGCTCTCGAAGACCTCCCTCATCACCCCCTCCACGTATCTCCTCCTTGCCATCTCCTCGGGCAGGAAGTCCCTGGTGCCTCTGGGCCTAGTGAAAGCCATGGTCATCCCATGTGGAGCAGGTACTCCTGCAGCATCTTCGGGAAGGTTATCCCCTCCACATACCTCAGCCCCAGCTTAGCGGCCCACTTCTTCACCCCTTCGTCGCTGGCCACCACCCCCGCGTCCATCTCCTTCGCCAGGAGGAGGACGTCCAGGTCCGGGGCGCTGTCCAGGGTCCCGTAGCGGAGGGCGTTGCGATATTTTGCCCTGAAGTCTTTTATTATCCCTGCTGTGGACTCCTTGATGATCTTCTCCTTGTCCTCACCACGCTTCGCCAGCTCGATGGCCTCATTGGCCGAGAGCCACACGGCATTCTCTGCCACCTTCATGCCGCGGTTCATGCGTTCCCGCATATCCTGGATATACTCGTAGAAGACCTCCGACGATATCTTGACCTCGAAGCGATCCGGGGTCTTCTTCACCAGCCATGTATCCACCTCTACAAAGAGCTCCTCGGGGCAGTTATATCTCCGCATGAAGTGGAGGAGTTCGTCGTAGACCGTGGGGAAAGGGACGTGGCAGGAGATGTTCAGCTTCATCCTCGCCTCCGAGATCAGGTCCAGGATCGTCTTCATGGAGGTTTGGAAGTCGCTCCCTTCCCTGTGCTCC
Organism: Methanobacteriota archaeon; assembly: GCA_016207475.1. Lineage (GTDB taxonomy): Archaea > Hydrothermarchaeota > Hydrothermarchaeia > Hydrothermarchaeales > JACQPM01 > JACQPM01. Next base: position 2,210 of record JACQPM010000091.1, read on the forward strand.
ACCGAGGTAAGAGCGGTGGTGTCCAGGACGAAGCGCTGCTTGAGCTGCATGGGAAGAGATTCCTTCCCCGGGGATATAAACCCTTTGGCAATGCTTTGTGGCTATTTGGTCCCTGCGGAGCGCCTTTTGTAGACCCTTGCGGCCCCGTAGAGTCCCAGGCTGAGACCGAGGGTAGATAGGACCGAGAAGATCGCCACGACCCACATCCCCTGGAAGTGGTAGGGGGCCAGGGGGTTCGTCCCGATCCAGTAGTCCGTGTAGTCGTTCAATAGATACCAGGTAAGGACCAGAGCGAGATGCCTGGCCCTGGGCCGTAGGTGGGGGAGGAGGACGAGGGGCTCGAAGAGCATCCCCAGGTGAAGGACGAACATGAGGTAGTAGAAGGACCGAAGGTCCGGGGAGAGGAAGTGGTCGGAGTAGAAGAGGATGACGAAGTCCGTCCAGAGGCCGTATTTCATCACCGCCACCCCGGCAGCCAGGGTCAGCCACTGGCGCCCCCTCCCGGCGTAGATCAGGAAGAGGGCGAGGGAGAACAGGAGGGTGGAGAGAGGACTGTCGGGTATGAAAGGCCAGAGGTATGGTGGGAAGGAGACGAACATGTCCATGTAATAGACGAACCCGAAGGCGGTTCCCACGGCATTCACCACGGCCACTGGGAGGATCAGTGCATCTAAGGTCCTCCTGGGGTCCATGGAGGTAGATGGCCCTGGAGCATTAAAAACCTTTCAATTCTTTTGGGTAATAATAGGGCAAACATTTATATTTGGGCTGCGGTCAAGTCTAAGTTACCAGGGCTAAACTGGTAGCATCGTATCGCGGAGGATGGTGGATGAAGGTTTTGATGTTGGGGTTGGGTCAGGCTGGGAGCAAGATAGCGGACCTATTCTTAGCTGACGATAGGAAGAGCCACGTACCCCACACCTTCGAGGCCATCGCCATCAACACGGCCACCTCGGACCTCATGGGGCTCCAGCACATCCCCCAGGAAGACAGGATCCTCCTAGGCGAGACGATAGTCAAGGGGCACGGGGTTGGGGCCGACAACAGGAAGGCTGCGGAGATAGCCGAGGAAGAGTCTGAGATCATCCTCAACAGGGTCTCGAAGTTCGATACGAGCAATATAGACGCCTTCATAGTCGTAGGGGGGCTGGGGGGAGGCACCGGGAGCGGTACCATATCTGTTGTATGCAAACAGCTGAAGAAGATCTATGACGAGCCCATCTACGCCATCGGCATCCTCCCGGCGGAGACCGAGGGGGATATCTATACCCTCAATGCTGCCAGGTCACTGAAGGCTCTGCTTCCGAACTGCGACGCCACCATACTGGTGGACAACGGGGCCTTCCTCAGGTCCGGGGAGAGCGTCAGGGAGGCCTACGAGCGCATAAATACCGAGGTCGTGAAGAGGATCGGGGTCCTCTGCCGGGCCGGGGAGGCCAGGTCGAGGAAGGATGTGGGGGAGATGGTGGTGGATGCGGCCGAGGTGATAAATACCATGAAGGCCGGCGGCATCTGCAGCATAGGCTACGCCTCAGAGATCATCGAGCGGGAGGGCTTCTTCACCTCTCTCTTCAGGAGGCGGCAGTACCAGATAGGCAAGGCCTCCAGGATCATATCTGTCACCAAGAGGGCGGTGAAGGGGAGGCTCCTCCTGCCCTGCGAGTACAGGACCGCCCACAAGGCGCTCATAGTCATCGCCGGACCGCCTGATCAGCTGGATAGGAACGGCATATCGAAGGCCAGGGAGTGGCTGGAGAATAACATCTCGGGCACCGAGGTCAGAGGCGGAGATTATCCGCTCCCCAAGAGCAGTTACGTCGGCTGCGTCGTCCTCCTGGCAGGCATCTCCAACGCCCCCAGGGTCAAAGCGATGCTTGAGCGGGCGAAGATGGTCCAGCAGAAGGTGACCGAGGGGCCGCATAAGGAGAAGGACCTCCAGTTCCTCCTGGGGGATATAGAGAACCTCCAGTTATAGGTGGGGAGGGATGGTCTCTCTCATAGGTCTCGGAGGAGCAGGCTCCAAAGTCGTCGCCACCTTCTATCGGAAAGATCCCTTCGACCTCCTCCTCCACAAGTTCTCCAGGGGCGAGAGCCCTGTGAAGGGGGTTGCCATAGACACCTCCAACCACATAATGAAGCTGAACAACATACCGGTGGAGAACAGGGTCCTGATAGGGAACAGCAGGGTCAAGGGGCGCGGCACCGGGGGGGACGCGGAGCTGGGGAGGAAGATCATGGCCGAGGAGTCCGAGCTGGCCCTGGCTGCCGTGAAGAAGGCGAACCCCGAGAAGCCCGAGATCTTCTTCGTGGTTGCCAGCGCCGCAGGTGGTACCGGGGCAGGGGGGCTCCCCGTCATGGCCGATATCCTGAAGAAGGTCTACGGCGTACCAGTAGTGGGCATAGTGATCCTGCCGTCCAAGAGCGAAGGGACCATCTTCACCAAGAACGCCTACAAGAACTTCGATGCCATGACCAAGGCCCTGGATGGGACCATTGTACTGGATAACGGCGTCATGGCCGGCAGAGGCGAGGACCTGGCCTCAGGCTACAGGGCTGTGAATGAGGCCCTCTTCGGCTTCTTCAGCATGGTGGAGACCACTGAGATCTACCGCCTGACGAAGGGCAAGCTCTCCACCATAGGCTTCTGGAGGGCCGGGGGGCAGAGGATCTCCCTAAAAGACTTGATGGAGAAGGTCCTGAGGGATCAGCTGCTCTTCCCTTCGTGGAAAGGGATGGACGGGATGCACCTCTTCGTCTACGGCAACTCCAGGTACCTCTTCGGGCAGGACTTCGCCAAGGAGTGGGCGGAGAGGGAGTTCAAGGCACCCTTCCACTACACCCATAAGGAGGGGTTATCTAAATATTTAAATACAGGGCTCATGATTACTGGATTGGGAGACATAAAAGAGAAGGTCGTTGCAGCGCCTGAGGAGAAGAAGGAGTCCTCAGAGCTGGAAAAGCTGCTAGGGGATATAAAGCCCCTCTAGGAGGAAGAAAATATGGGCAGAGCGTTCCTGTGGCTGTTCTTGGGGGTGGCGTTGTTATCCGTGGGCGCGGTATGGGGCGCTAGTGTGGACTACCTAGGGGTACCCCCCGACGGCCTATCGATGAACCCCAAGGAGTCTGTCCGGACCGGGGACCCTATAGCCGC
>JACQPM010000094.1 GCA_016207475.1 Methanobacteriota archaeon
AACAGGGCTGTGGCCGCGGTCCGGACCCGTTGCGTCTGCCGGGAGCTGGGAGTCGAGGACAACCCCAGGAACTCCCGGTGCGTGGGAGGGGAGAGGTTCGTCCCCATAGAGGTCATCGACGTGGCAGGCCTGGTCCCCAAGGCCCACGAGGGGCGGGGTCTCGGGAATCAGTTCCTGGACGAGCTCCGGCGCGCAAGCGTTCTGATCCATGTCGTAGACGCCGCCGGCACCACCGACGCGGAAGGGGTCGTAGTACCAACAGGTACGCACGACCCCTTGGAGGACGTCCGCTTCCTGGAGGAGGAGATCGAGGCCTGGTTCTTCGATATATTCCAGCGGTCCTGGGACAAGGTCTCCAGGAAGGTCCAGTACGAGGGGAAGGACTTCGTGAAGTACTTCGAGGAGATGTACGTGGGGATAGGCTTCCAGGCCAGGGATATAATGAAGGCGGTGGGCGATGCGGCGGTAAATCCCGAGAAGCCCCACGACTGGTCCAAGGAGGATTTGGCCAGGTTCACCGGGGCCCTAAGAAGGGTCTCAAAGCCGATCATCATAGCGGCCAACAAGACCGACATGGAGCAGGCGGTGGAGAATATAAAGCGCCTCCGGGAGGCCTTCCCTGGATCCCTCGTGGTCCCCACCAGCTCCATGGGGGAGTACGTCCTGCGGAAGCTGGCCGAGGAAGGGGCCGTACGGTACCTTCCAGGGGACAGGGGCTATGAAGTCATCGACTCGTCCAAGATCTCGGAGCGCCAGCAGAAGGCCCTGGAGATCATAGAGAGGAACGTCCTGGGCCGATTCGGGACCACCGGGGTCCAGGAGTGCATAAACGCGGCGGTCTTCGACCTCCTGGGGAAGGTGGTGGTCTATCCCGTGGAGGACGAGAGCAGGTACTCGGATAAGGACGGCAGGGTACTGCCAGACGCCCTCCTCCTGGACAGGGGCTCCACCCCCAGGGACCTAGCCTTCAGGATCCATACCGAGATCGGGGAGGCCTTCATCGGCGCCATCGACGCCAGGACGAAGAGGAAGATCAGCAGCGATAAGCCCCTCTCTCAGGGGGATGTGGTGAAGATACTGACGAGGTAGGACGCGTTACCCGTGGCGCCCAGTGTAGGGGATCCTCGTCACTGCGTAGGACCCGCATCCGGGGCACTTGGCGGACCCAGCATCGGTATGCTCGAACTCTGTATGACAGGCTATGCAGTTGTACATCATTCGCTCAGCCATCTCTCCACCTCCTACCTACCTTCGCGAGGGATTTTATATACTTTCTCTGTCTCCTCACTCGACTTTGGCAGGCATCCAGCCCTTCCTCTTGACCCAGGCATAGGCCAGCCATGTGGAGACGATGGTGGATAAGATTATGAGGCCCGTGAACCACGGCGCATCCCTGGTGGTGAGAGCATAGGCGGGGTTGGAGAGGACAGTAGCCAGGGTGTTGGGCACCAGCACCGCGGTGCCCAGGATGGTGAGCCAGGTTATGACCAAGGCCATGCGGTTGTTCAGGACCTGGAGCTGGTTGTTGTATATGGACTGGAGGACCTCCAGCCCCGAGGCCAGGACCGTGCTCATCTGCTCGCTCAGGGAGATCTGGCGGGTTATGTCGTCGGCCAGGAGGCCGATGCGCTTGAGGATCTTGGGGTCGTCGGTTATGACATCCGCATCGCCGTAGCGGAGGGAGTTTATCACATCCAGGGTGGACCAGAGGATGTCCAGGTAGGTTATGAGGGCGTGCTTCATCTTGTATATCTCCAGCCCCAATACGTCCCTGGGGGTGGAGGGATCCAGGAGGTATCGCCCTATCTCGTCCCCCTGCTCCTCGATGGAGCGGAGGCCCTCGAAGTTCTTCTCGTTGTTCTCGTCCAGGATGCGGGTGAGGACGATGGTGAGCCGGTCGTTCCATGCCACGTTCTGGGGGATTTTTCGCAGGACTATATCCGCGTACCTTGAGAACTTCACCAGGCGCTTCACCTTCTCCCCGTGGATCGTCACTATGAGGTCCTTCCTGAGGAGGATGAAGAGGGGGTATATATCCAGCTCCAGCTTGCTCACAGCCACCGCCGGTACCATGATCCCCACGCAGATCCCGAAGTCCTCGTAGGCGGCGTGGTAACCAGAGAGGAGGGTGGGGATGATGTTGGGATCGAACCCCAGCTTGGAGCTCACGATGGGGGCGTCTTTCCGGACGTCCCCCACGGTGCAGTTGATCCATGTTATGAGGGAGCCGTTTATGGAAGGGATGACATCGTCCAGGGAGGTGCCCGTCAACTTGACTGGATTCCCGGAAGGCGGCATCGTGACGCAGAAGACCTGCTTCACCCCGGGCTCAAGCTCCTCCTGAGGGGCCATCATGCCACACTTCATTTCAAATATTATATAAAGATGTGCTCCTTGAGTAAAGGGGCAAGATGCGGGTCGCTGTCTTGGATTCGGATTCCTGCCAGCCTAAGAAGTGCGCCAGGGAGTGCATCAGTTACTGTCCAGGGGTCAGGATAGGGGACGAGACCGTCACCTTCGACGATGCGAAGGGGAGGCCGGTCATCTCGGAGGAGCTCTGCACAGGGTGCGGCATATGCGTCAAGAAGTGCCCCTACGAGGCGATAACCATCGTCGGCCTCCCGGACAAGCTGGGGGAGGGGCTCGTACACATCTACGGCGTCAACGGCTTCCGCCTCTTCTACCTGCCCTACCCCAAGGAGGGTGCTGTCACGGGGCTCGTAGGGCAGAACGGGATGGGGAAGACGACCATAGTCCGGATCCTCTCAGGGGAGCTCATCCCCAACTTCGGCAACCTGGTGGTGAAGGACAGGGACCTGGTCCTCCAGAAGTTCGCCGGCACCCAGTTCAAGGACTACTTCAAGGCCCTCTACGACGGCAGGGTGAAGGCCGTCCAGAAGCCCCAGCACGTGGACTCCCTGCCCAAGGCCGTGAGGGGCACCGTGAGGAAGCTCCTGGAGAAGGTGGACGACAGGGGGGAGATGAGGGAGGTCTCGGAGCACCTGGAGCTGGGCCACATCCTGGATCGGGACGTGAGCCAGATCTCTGGCGGGGAGCTCCAGCGGGCGGCCATAGCGGCGTGCCTCCTAAGGGAGGCGGACATATACATCTTCGACGAGCCCTCCAGCTACCTGGACGTGAGGCAGAGGCTCAGGGTGGCGGCCATGATCAAGGAGCTGGCCACCAGGAAGCGGGTCCTGGTGGTGGAGCACGACCTCATAGTCCTGGACTACCTGGCTGACCACGTCAGCATGCTCTACGGCTGCGTAGGAGCCTACGGCATAGTCTCCCACCCCAGAGCCGTCAGGCTGGGGATCAACGTCTACCTGGGCGGCTTCCTGAAGGAGGAGAATATCAGGTTCCGGAGGGACGCGGTCCGGTTCGAGGTGAAGCCCCCCTCGGCGGCGTGGAAGGGGGAGAAGCTCCTCGGCTACTCGGACCTGAGGAAGTCCCTCGACGGCTTCACCCTGGAGGTGACCGGCGGCGAGATAGGGAAGGGGGAGGTGGTGGGGGTCCTGGGCCCCAACTCCACCGGGAAGACGACCTTCGTCCGGATCCTGGCCGGGACCCTCAAGCCTGATCGGGGGAAGGTGAACGGGAAGGCTTTGGTCTCCTACAAGCCCCAGTACATAAAGCCGGAGGGGAAGGCCACCGTCCTGGAGGTCCTGAGGAAGGTGGAGGGGTCCCAATTCTTCCAGCAGGAGGTCGTCCAGCCCCTGGATCTGGAGAGGCTCATCCACAGGGACGTGCGGGACCTGAGCGGGGGCGAGCTCCAGCGGTTGGCCATAGCCCTCTGCCTGGGGCGGGAGGCGGACCTCTATCTCCTGGACGAGCCCTCGGCCTACCTGGACGTGGAGCAGAGGCTGAGGGTGGCGCGGATGATAAGGAGGGTGATGGAGAAGAAGGGGACGACGGCCATCGTCGTGGACCACGACATCCTCTTCGCAGATTATATCTCCGACCGCCTCGCCGTCTTCGGCGGCGAGCCCGGGGTGAGGGGGGAGGCGACGGAGCCCATGGGGATGAGGGACGGGATGAACCTCTTCCTCAGGGGGCTGGGGATCACCCTCCGCCGCGACCCCGAGACGGGGCGGCCCAGGGTGAACAAGCCGGGCTCCCAGGTGGACGAGGAGCAGAAGGCCTCCGGCGAGTACTACTACCAGGCATGAATACCGCCGTCATAATACCGGCCCTGGACGAGGAGGCTGCCATCGGGTCCGTCCTGGATGAGGTCCCGGAGGGCATGGCCTGCGTGGTGGTGGACAACGGATCCAGGGACCGGACCGCCGAGGTGGCCCAGGCCCACGGGGCCTTAGTGGTGAGGGAGCCCAGGCGGGGCTACGGCTCCGCCTGCCTGGCAGGGGTGGCGGCGCTCCGGGCCGACCCACCGGACGTGGTCGTCTTCATGGACGGCGACTGCAGCTTCGACCCAGAGGAGATCCTTCTCCTCCTCCAGGGTATAGAGGACGGCTTTGACCTCGTCCTGGGCTCCCGGGGGAGCGGAACCATGCCCTTCCACGCCGCCCTGGCCAATCGCCTCTTCGCCCTCCTCCTCCGGTACTACGGCCTGAGGCTGACGGACGTGGGCCCCTTCAGGGCCGTGCGCTACGGGACCCTCTCATCCCTGGGGATGGCAGACCGGGGCTACGGCTTCCCCATAGAGATGGTGATCAAGGCCGCCAAGATCGGGGCCCGGGTGAAAGAGGTGCCGGTCAGCTACCGGCAGCGGGTAGGGAGGTCCAAGGTGACCGGCAACCCGCTAGAAGCGCTGAAAGCGCTTCTAAGGATCCTCTACACCATCCTCCGCCACGCCCTAGGATAGGGAGAAGAGGTAGACGGCCCCATCGCTGGAGCCCGCTGCCAGGTACTTTCTGTCGGGGGAGAAGGATAGCTTGTTGACATGCCCGGCCATGGGGTGGCGTTCCAGGAGGCGCCCATCCATGTCGAGGAGATATATATTGTTGTCCCAGGACCCGGCGGCCACGTAGCCCTGGGTGACGGCCACGCCGTAGTTTGAGCCCCCGGTCCTGTACTTCCAGCGGAGCTTTCCGCCCTCGTAGAGGTATACGTACCAGTCCTGGGAGGCTGCCGCCACCCTGCCATCCGATACTGCCACGCCGTAAAGATAGCTCTTCTCCCCTGCTGTCGCCTTCCATATGGTCTTCCCACTCGGTTCGAGGAGATATACGTAGGCATCATCCCCTCCTACGGCTATACCCCCACTGCCGAAGGCAGCGTCCCAGGCCCCCCAGGCGCTCTTCTCCAGCTTGAACTCCCAGGTAGGCGCGCCATTCCTGGCGAAGAGCCTCACGGCGCCATCGGTAGAACCCAGGACCGCCTGCCCGTCATCGCCCACGTCGACGCCCTTGCTCTGTGGTACGTCCCGCTCCCAGAGTATTTTGCCTTTCTCATCGAGGAGGTAGAGCTTCCCTTTCGGGTATAGGAAAGAGGTGGCCGCGATATACGCGCCGCTCTGGCTCATCCCCACGTCCTCCACGGAGCCCTGGAGCTTCTTCTCCCAGAGGAGGGACCCGTTGATGGCGATGAGGCGGACCTGGCCGTCCCAGGACGCGGCCGCCACGCGGTCCTGGCTCACGGCCACGCCGTATACCTCCCCTCC
>JACQPM010000095.1 GCA_016207475.1 Methanobacteriota archaeon
ATGCCCCCAGAGGAGCTGGATCGGATATACGAGCTCCCCTACACCCGCCGGTCCCACCCATCCTACAGGGAAGAGATACCGGCCCTCAAGCCGGTCCAGTTCTCCATCGTAACCCACAGAGGGTGCTTCGGCTCCTGCTCATTCTGCGCCCTCACCGTCCACCAGGGACGGATCGTCCAGAGCAGGTCCAAGGCCTCCATCCTGAGGGAGGCGCGGGCCCTGACGAGGCACCCGGACTTCAGGGGTGTCATCCAGGACGTGGGCGGCCCAACGGCCAACATGTACATGCTCTCCTGCGAGATGCAGAGGCGCGGCAGGACATGCAAAGACCGCCTCTGTCTATTCCCGGCGATATGCGAGAACCTGGAGACGGACCACGGCAATCTCATCGGGCTCCTCCGCGAGTTGCGCGCTGTCAAGGGTATCAACCACGTCTTCGTGGGCTCCGGGGTCCGCTACGACCTGGCTCTGGAGGACCAGGCCTACCTCCTGGAGCTCTGCCGGCACCACGTCAGTGGCCAGCTCAAGGTGGCTCCGGAGCATATTGCGCCCCGGGTCCTCTCGGCCATGGGGAAGCCCCCGAGGGAGAGGTTCGAGCAGTTCCTGGCCAGGTACAGGGAAGCGAACGAGGCCCTGGGGCTGGAGCAGTATATTATCCCATATTTCATCTCGGGCCACCCCGGCTGCACTCTGACTGATATGATAGCCCTGGCCGAGTACATCCGGGACATGGGCTTCTTCATAGAGCAGGTCCAGGACTTCACCCCGACACCCATGACCCTCTCCACCTGCATGTACCACACGGGCCTCGATCCCAGGACGATGGAGCCCATCCACGTCCCCAGGGGGGAGGAGAAGAGGCTCCAGAGGGCCCTCCTCCAGTTCAGGGACCCCAGGAACCACAGGCTGGTCTACGAGGCCCTGAAGAGGGCCGGCAGGATGGACCTGGTGGGCCGTGGGAAGAAGTGTCTCATCTCTTCGCCACCGCCCTGAGCCTCCCCAGAGGGCCGAGGTACGTTCCATCCAGGAGATATAACTCGGCCTTCTCCATATTTACTGCTCCCGAGGAGAAGACGGGGCCCAGCATCGCCCCCTCGCCGGCGTTCATGGCCATGCCCCCGAGGAGGCGGTTGAAGGCCGGCATGATGACGATCCTGGGGCTCTTGACCCCCTGCCCATAGGCCCTTTTGAAGGCTACCAGGGGGTCTCCCTCGTCGTCGATCCCCTTGAACCTGAGATAGGCGGCGGCCATCTTCCTCCTCTCCCACCGGGCGAAGACCCACGCCGGCTCCACCATCCTCAGCCCCGAGGGCTCCCTGAACTCCACCGTGGGGTGGGTGTGGCCGAAGACGAGGGCGTCCGCAGCCAGGGCCTGCGCCTCGGGCCAGGCGTGGCCGTGGAGTAGGGCGACCCTGCGCTTCCCATCCTCCACCAGGATACCCCGGGCGGGGGCCACCTCCACCCCCCGCGGTACCAGGTCCATGATATCCCCGTCGTGGTTCCCGGGGACGATGGTCACCTCCCCAAGCGCCCGGAGAGCCTTGAGGAAGTCCGGTATCTCCCGGTATTCCTGGGGAGCTATCTCCACCGTGGTGTGCTTCACGTCCCCCAGGAGGACGATCCGCGTGGGCTTGTATCTGGCGGCGAGCTCCTCGATCCTCCGCAGGATACGCCCTGTCTGGGAGGGGAGGCGTATCCCGGATGCCAGCAACTCCCTCTCGAAGCCCAGGTGAAGGTCGGCCACCACCAGGACCCTGGCCCCGGCTGACTTTATCAGGAGGGCGGCCTCATCAGGGATCAGGCGGAGCATACTAAGGGATGAGAGGGAAGACCTCCCTCCTCACGTACTCCAGGAAGTCCTTCCTCTCCACACGGCTGAAGAGGGTCACCACGGCGCTCCTCGTCACGCCAACGATGAGGCCGTACCTCTTGGCCTTTATCACGGTGTACCAGATGTCCCCGTGGCCCAGGTAGTCGGCGTAGAGGCTAGTATCAGCCAGCCCCGAGCCGTAGAGGGAGAGCTTCGTCACGTTGGGTATATCGACGTTGTCGAAGAAGATCACCTTGGTATCCTCGAAGTTCTCCTCGTGGAACTTCCTGAAGACATCAGGGGGTATATGGGCCTCCACGATCCGGCCGGTGGCGATGAAGAGTATCTTGGATAGCTGGTTCGCTATGTTGTTGGCCCTGAGCTTCTTCTCCAGGACGATGAGCAGAATCCTGCCCCTGTCCCTGGCGAAGAGGAAGGGCGCCTCGATGGTCTTGGGCAGAGGCACAACAGTGCCCCTGTGGAAGACCTCCAGCAGCTGGTCCTGGGAGAAGGTGCCCCGGACCTCCTCCCCCTCCATGGAAACCTCCACCACCTCCGTGACCAGCGGGATCTTCCTCCCGCCCACCTCCACCTCTTCCTCGGACCTGAAGCCCTTCAGCTTAGCGGCCAGGGTCCCGAGGTCGACCTCTTCCTTGACGATGAAGACCTTCCCTGCGAGGACCATGGTCCATAACTTCATATCTCTCAGCATAAATGCTTCTACGCCATGCCAGCTTCGGA
>JACQPM010000096.1 GCA_016207475.1 Methanobacteriota archaeon
CGCAAGAAGATCAACGAGATAATGCGACCCGCCTATCACGTCCCTGATACGAAGCGCCTGGACGAGCTCTTCCAGGAGAAGAGGAGGAAGAGGGTCCAGATAGCCGTGGTGGTGGACGAGGACGGCGGTACCGCCGGTCTCGTCACCATGGAGGACCTCCTGGAGGAGATCGTGGGGGAGATCGAGGACGAGTACGAGACCGGGGAGGGGGGGCGGAAGATCGAGGTTGGGGTGGGGCGAGCGTCTTGAGGGCCTAGGCCCTGGGGATGCCGCCCTCGTTGACTATGAGGACGTCCTTCACCGCCTTGACGGCGGCGTAGGGGATGAGGATCTCGCCCTTCTCGTTCAGCTTGAAGTACCGGGTATCGATCCCCCTATCAGGCCTTATGATAAGGAGCGTCACCTTCCCGGCGGACGTCTCGACAGATAGATCAGTAAGCCTGCCTATCACCGTCCCCCGGTCGCTCACCACGCTCCTCCCTACCAGGCTCTTCCCTACGATCTTCAATCTCACCGCCCTCCAAGGCTTTCCTAAGGTTTCTGGAGGCATCAAGTACTTAAATCTTTTTTTAAACGGATAGATTTATGGGGAACGGGATGTATTGAGCCTGCCATGGAGGAATTTGTGGCCGCTCTTTTGGACATCAAGGCCATTAAGGCGCTGCCAAAGGAGGTCCTCCCCTTCGTCCAATTCAAGGCCGGGCTCCTGGGGAAGGAGATGAAGGGGGACGAGACTGTGGCCATATTCCTCATCGCCTCCACCTCCTGCTACATACCGGTCTTCCTGGAGGGGAAGGGGCTGGACGAGGTGGAGGAGGAGCTCTGGCGGGAGGGCGGTGCCAGGCTGAATGCCCAGTCCCGGGAGCTCCTGGCCAAGGCCCTGGCTACCAACGGCTAATCCAGCAACACCAAGCCCGTCCAGCGGGCGTTCTCGCTGGAGGAGAGCCTCATCTTGAGGCCCACGTTGGCGCAGGTCTTCTGGACGTCTATCCCTACGGATTCGAGGGAGGGCCTCGCCTTGTGGGGGTTGCGGCACTGCCTGGAGCCCGTGCTCAAGACGCACTCCTTGCAGAGGACGCACCGCCCGCCCACCAGCCCCGTGGCCAGGTAGTGGCCGGCCTTGAAGGCCTCGGCCTCGACCTTGTTGACGATGTTGTGGAGCTTGGTCTTTGCCTTGGTATGGAGGGCGGCCATCTCCTTGTACATCTCCTTGCTCAGGCCCTTCCCGGACTTCTCCAGGGTGTTGGCATCCCCCTCCACCTGGATGATGAGGGCCTTCTTGTAGAGGCGGAGTATATCCCGGAATTCCTCCACTGGCATCACGTTGGGTGGGCACATCAGGTAGTTATTAAAACCGCTGCAGAGGGGGATCTCGCACTTCATCCTCACCCTCTTGTCCACCACCACGTCCTTGGTGTCTATGACCTTGGCCTCTGTGGCCCCTTCCGCCAGAGCCACGTTGACTATCTTCTCAAAGTCCATACAACGTGGCTTCGGATTAACCTTGGCAAGGTTATTCGACCGGGAGGACCCTGTACTCCAGCACCAGGTCCCCCCCCAGGGGGTAGTGCCTCACCAGCTCCAGCCTGATGCCCTTTTCCACCAGCTCACGCCCCTCCCCCTCCACCAGGGTCATGGCCTCTCTCCCGCCCACGATCCTTGGAGCGATGGCCACGCGGACCTCGTCCACCAGCCCCTGGCTGAGCATCGACCAGTTGAGGTTCCCCCCGCCCTCCAGGAGGAGGGTCCTCATCCCCAAGGTATGCAGCCTTTCCATCAGGCCCTCGAGGTCCACCTCCTCCCTCCCGCAGACTATGACCTGGGCCTTCGCTCTCAGGGCATCAAGCCTGGTTGCTGGGGCCCTCTCCGAGACGGCCACGATGGTCCTCCCCGCTTCCCCCAGGAGCCTGGCCTTGAGGGGTATCCTGGCGGCGCTGTCCACCACCACCCTGGTCGGGTTCTTGCCCAGGGACGGGACCTTATGGACCGTCAGGCGGGGGTCGTCCTGGAGGACGGTCTTTATCCCCGCCATTATCCCGTCCACCTCCCGCCGGAGCTCGTGGACCCTGACCAGGTCCTCGGGGGATGAGATGGCGGAGTCGCCCCCCCTGGTGGCGATCTTCCCGTCCAGGGTCATGGCGGCGTTCAGGATTACGTGGGGCCTCATCCCTTGAGGTACCTCATGATCTCGATCATCCTGTATATGTCCGTGTGGGAGATTACCCCCACCAGCTGCCCCCCTTCCATGACAGGCATCAGACCCACGCCCCTGGAGTGCATCCTGAGGAGGACCTCCAGGGCCTCCTCCTCTGGAGAGCAGACCGGGACGTTCCTGCTCATCACCCTCTCGACCTTCCATAAGGGCCACTCCCCCCTCTGCACCTTCTCCATGTCCGAGAGATAGATGATTCCCACCGGGACTCCGCCCTCCATCACGGGATAGCCGGTGTGCTTGGCCTTGAGGACCAAGGCCCGGAGCTCTTCCAGGCTCGTATCCCTGGAGACCGTCACCGCTTGGGGGTTCATCGCGTCCCGCACCTTCACGCCCGAGAGGAGGCCCGAGACGAGGGTGGCCTGGGACTCCTGCGTGGCGCCCAGGTATATGAAGACCGAGATGAGCATGAGGATGATGTTGAAATAGAAGCCGGCGAGGAACATCAGGACCGCTATCCCCTTTGCGACCCAGGCGGCCACGTCCGTGGCTCTGCTGAAACCTATCCTCATGGCCAGGAGGGCCCTGAATATCCTCCCCCCGTCCATGGGGAGGGCTGGGACGAAGAGGTTGAAGGCCCCCAGGAGGAGATTGACCTTCAGGATGATGACGGCTATGCTGACGGGGTCGGGGGCGAAGGCCATCTGGGAGAAGGGGAAGAGCCTGGAGAGGCCGCCTGCTAGCCAGAGGGGTATGAGGATGGCCAGGGCCACCAAGAGGTTGAGGCTGGGACCTGCAAGGGCGATCTTGAACTCCTGGCTTGGGTCCTTGGGTATCCGCTCCATGGATGCCACGCCGCCTATTGGCCAGAGGGTGATCTTGTCTATCTTCACGTCGTAGCGCATCGCCACGATGGAGTGGGAGAGCTCGTGGAGAAAGACGAAGAAGAAGAGCAGGAGGAGGTAGAAGAAGACCCTGGGGTTGAGGATGGCGAAGAAGAGCATCAGGAGGAGGAAGGATATGTGGAGCTCCACCTTGATCCCGAAGATCGTACAGAGCCTGAACGCTTCTCTCATCTGGGAGAGTCTTTATGAACCGGGCCATAAAAATATATCTGGATGCGCAAGGTCCTGGCCCTGGTCCTCCTCTCTCTCCTCTCCATCCACGCGGTCCATGGCGTATGGGAACCGGCGGTGGATGGGGGTGTCAAGGGGACCGCCTATGCGGCCCTCTACAATATCAATATGTACAAGACGACCGGCTCCGTAGTCCATAGGGAGGCGGCGAGGAGCCGTGTAGTCCTCCTTCTAGCCCACCAGGAGAGGTCCGGCGGCTGGAGGGCCCTCCCGGGGGAGCCGTCGTCGACCTACTCCCTCCTGGAGTCGGCCATGGGGACCTGGGCCCTCTCGGAGGCCTATCTGGCGGGGGTCATCGAGGGCCCCGTGGCCGAGGAGGCGATCTTGAGGGCCGGGGACAAGATGCTCAAGGAGGCGAATATAATAACGGTTGCTGGCTACAGGGTCGGGCTGAAGCCCAACGCCCTGGGTTATGCCACCGTAGCCCTGGTGGAGGCCCACAGGGCAGCCGGGAAGATGGATGGCAAAGATAAAGCCCTCAAGGCCAGGAGGTACAGGCTCAAGGCCCTAGAGATGGCAGACGGCCTCCTGGGTATGCAGAACCCTGACGGCTCCTGGTACGACGGGCCCTACCACAGCCCCTTCCATGGGTGGCGGACGGTCTCGGCCTGGTACCAGTCCATGGCCTGGTCCGGCCTGGCCTACGCCTCCCTCATCGCCGGGGAAGATAGGGAGGGTTACCTGAGGGGGGTGGAGAGGGGCGTGAATTGGACCGAGAGGCTCAGGGGTGATGGAGGGTACCACGGGGTCTATTACCAGAACGGCACCGTGTCTGGGGACCTCCTGGGGGGGCCCATGATCCTCCAGGGGGTGGCGATAGCGAAGGTGGCAGGAGCCGCCGTGGACCTCCCACCTCTCCCCCCCGATGAGACCGATGTCCACATGGCTCTCGCCCGCTCCTTCTCAGACGTTAGGGTTTTGGAGTAGGCGTGATGGAACTGGACGAGATAGACAAGGAGGTCCTGCGGGAGGTCCAGAGGGACCTGCCCATCGTGAGCCGGCCCTTCCTCCCCTCCGCCCAGAGGCTGGGCATAACGGAGGAGGAGTTCCTGAGGCGGGTCGCGCTCCTGGTCAAGTCAGGGGCCATAAGGAAGCTCGGCCTCAGGATAGACTCGGCCAAGGTCGGCTTCGCCTCCACCCTGGTGGCCCTCAAGGCGGCTCCTGAGAAAGTCGAGACGGTAGCAGAGCAGCTGAACGCCTTCGAGGGGGTCACCCACAACTACCAGAGGGAGCACGAGTACAACATCTGGTTCACCGTCATAGAGAGGGACGAGGCGAAGCTGAGGGAGACCCTGGAGAGGATAGAGAGGGAGGTGGAGCACGAAGATATGCTCAACCTACCGGTGAGGCGCAAGTTCAAGATCGACGTGAGGTTCGAGATAAGATGATGGACCCTCGGGATAAGGAGCTGCTCGTCATCCTCCAGGACGAGATCCCCCTGGTGCCGCGCCCCTTCCTGGCCGTGGCCGAGAGGCTGGGCATCCCCGAGGAGGAGGTCCTGAGGAGGGTCAAGAAGCTCGTGGACGATGGCATCGTGCGGCGCTTCAGCGCCTCCCTCCGCCACCGGGAGCTTGGGATAAAGGCCAACGCCCTCTGCGCCTGGCAGGTACCGGAGGAGCGGGTGGAGGAGGTCGGCAGGAAGCTGGCATCCTTCCCGGAGGTGACCCACTGCTACGAGCGCCCCACCGTCCCAGGGAGGTGGGGATACAACCTCTTCACCATGGTCCACGGCTACGACAGGCCGTCGGTGGAGGGGAAGATAAGGGCCCTCTCGGAGGCCGTGGGTGTGCGGGATTACATCCTCCTCTACAGCGCCCGGGAGTTCAAGAAGATTTACAAAAGGTACGGTAGCCGGTAGGGAGAAATGATTGGTTGTACGAAGCTCCTCTGCGGTACCGCCACCGTCTCCCACGCCATAAAGTACGAGGGCGTTTCGCCGGGGGAGGTGCCCCACGAGCTCCTCCAGTTCTCCACCGCCCTCAAGCCCATCGTCGTCTGGAACACGACCCGGCGGTGCAACCTCAGGTGCAAGCACTGCTACATAAAGGCCGAGGACAAGGAGTTCGCCGGGGAGCTGACCACGGGCGAGGCCAAGGCCTTCATAGACGACCTGGCAGGCTACAAGGTCCCTGTCCTCCTCTTCTCTGGCGGGGAACCCCTCGTCAGGAAAGACTTCTATGAGCTTGGCAAGTATGCCGCCGATAAGGGCCTCAGGACCGTCGTCTCTACCAACGGGACGCTGATAACCAAGGACGCCGCGAAGAAGATGAGAGAGGCCGGTTTCAAGTACGTCGGTGTGAGCCTGGACGGCCTCTCTGCGACCCACAACCGGTTCCGGGGGCAGAGGGACGCCTTCGAGAAGGCGACGCAGGGGATAAGGAACGCCCTGGGGGCAGGGCTCAATACCGGCGTAAGATTCACCATAAGCAAGTACAACTACAAGGAGCTCCCCCAGGTTATAGACTTCGTCGTGAAGGAGAAGATCCCCCGCTTCTGCATGTACCACCTGGTCTATGCCGGCAGGGGGAAGGAGATAGCCGGGAGTGACCTGTCCAACGCGGAGAGGCGGGAGGTGATGGAGTTCCTCGTAACGAAAACTCTGGAGCTCCACGGGAAGAAGGTACCCCTCGAGATCCTGACCGTCGACAACCACGCCGACGGCGTCTATCTATACCGCTACGTGAAGGAGAAGGAGCCCGCCAGGGCCCAAGAGGTCATGGATCTCCTCAAGATGCACGGCGGCTGCTCTGCCTGCGGTAAGGTGGCCAACGTGGATAATTTGGGCAATATACACCCATGCCAGTTCTGGGGGCATGAGATCCTGGGGAACGTGCGGGAGCGGAAGTTCAGCGAAATCTGGTCCAAAGGCGAGGGGTTCATGGCCGAGATGCGGGAGAAGCCCAAGCACCTGAAAGGCAAGTGCTCCGTCTGCAGCTACAACTCCATCTGCGGTGGCTGCAGGATAAGGGCCGAGAGCGTCCAGGGGGACGTCTGGGCCGAGGACCCGGCCTGCTACCTGACGTTGGATGAGATCAAAGGATAGTTGCTCCTCTGAACTGCTTCAAGGACTTTTTTATACCTTTTCGCCCATAGTTAAGGTGAGGGAATTGTTTGTCTCCCGCTACCGAGGAGAATACTAGTAGAGTAGCTCGGGCATTGGTCGACCTCATATATCTTTTAGATTACTGGAGGCCTTCGTGGAAACCTAGTCTTGGCTTATTATTATGCCCAGCGCATAAATTGGAACGTTGTGATCCAGATTTCCCACGAGACATAATATCTTGGGTTAAAGAATATGATGGAGACCAATATTTTAGATATGAGGGCTTGAAATCTGCTAAAATAGTGTCAATAAAAGAAAGTCATTTATTTTCTAAATATTATAATAAAAAATACGGTAAAGAAAGGGACTACGACTTGGATTTAAAGAAGATGGCTCAGAGAACGATAGAGTATGCTACGGAATATTTCAAGAAAAACGGCATCGATCCCAAAGAATACCCCATCAAACTGGCGTTTAATGACTATGAGGGATTAACCTACGAGAGAAAGGGGAAGCGATATCTAGCCTTTATCACGGTCGATTGATGTAATGTTGGCAGAATCCTAGCTACGGCAACCTTAATATCTTGGGCCCGAGATAGGGTTTCCAGATGCCCAGGAAGCTGGTAGTGGGGAACGGTAATCTCTTCATAAACTACGACGACGACCTGAATATCAGGGATTTGTACTTCCCGCACGTGGGGATGGAGAACCACGTGGATGGGAATCGTTGCAGGTTCGGTATATGGGTCGACGGGAAGTTCTCCTGGCTGATGAACGGCTGGGGGGAGCGGAGCCTCAAGTACCGGGAGGACTCCATGGTGACGGACGCCTGGGCCAGGAACAACGACCTGGGCATAGAGCTCAGGGTGAGTGACGGGGTCCACTACTCCAAGAACATCTTCCTGAGGAAGGTGGTGGTGAAGAACCTCCGGGGGGGCGAGAGGGAGGTGCGGCTCTTCTTCGGCCAGGACTTCCGGCTCTACGGCATGAACGTGGGGGATACGGCCTGCTACGATCCGGTGGTGCACTCCATCATCCACTACAAGAAGAAGAGGTACTTCCTCATAAACGGCCGCTCAGGGAAGGAAGGGATATACCAGTACTCCACGGGATGGGCCGGCTTCGCCGGGGCCGAGGGGACGTGGCGCGATGCGGAGGACGGTGTCCTGTCCAACAACCCCATAGCCCAGGGCTCCGTGGACTCGACGGTGAGCCTGAGGGCAACGGTGCCGAAGGACGGCAGGGCGATAATCTATTACTGGATAGCCGCCGGGAGAAATTTCCGGGAAGTGGACAGGCTGAACAGGTACGTCCTGGAGCACGGCCCTGGAAAGCTCATCGACGAGACAGAGATCTACCACAGGTCCTGGGTAGAGAAGCAGGAGCTGAACTTCGACAAGCTGCCGGAGAAGGTGGTGAATCTATTCAAGCGCTCCCTCTTGATCATCAGGACCCAGATAGACAACAGCGGCGGCGTGGTGGCCGCCAACGACAGCGACATCCTCAGGTTCAACAGGGACACCTACAGCTACGTCTGGCCCAGGGATGGGGCCTTCGTGACCTACGGCCTCGTGAAGGCCGGTTATATCGAGGTGGCCAACAGGTTCTTCGAGTTCTGCACCAGGGGGCAGACCAAGAGGGGCTTCCTCCTCCACAAGTACAACCCCAACGGGACCTTCGCCTCCAGCTGGCTCCCCTGGTTGGGGAGCGACGGCAAGTCGCAGCTCCCGATCCAGGAGGACGAAACGGCCCTCGTGGTATACGCCCTCTGGCACCACTACGACCTCTTCAGGAATATCGAGTTCGCCAAGATGCACTACGAGGGCCTCGTCAAGAGGGCAGCAGCCTTCATGGTCGAGTACCGCCACCCCCGGCTCGGGCTCCCGCTCCCCAGCTATGACCTCTGGGAGGAGAGGCGGGGTATACTGACCTTCACATCGGCCGCCGTATACGCCGGCCTCCTGGCCGCCGCCAGGTTTGCGGAGCTCTTCGGGGACCCTGACGACGCCTCCAAGTACAGGGGAGCGGCGGAAGAGGTGCGGAAAGGAATCATAGAGCATCTCTACGACGAGAAGGAGAAGAGGTTCCTCAGGATGGTGAACATCGGCGATGATGGGGCCTTTGTGAAGGACTCCACAGTGGACAGCAGC
>JACQPM010000012.1 GCA_016207475.1 Methanobacteriota archaeon
CCGGCCATGGCCAGGTAGGAGACGAGGATCATCATCCCCAGGAGGAGGACGATGGTCCGGAAGTCTATGCTGGCGATGGCCCCCTCGAAGGTCACCACCCCCAGGAGGACCATCAGGACGGCGCCCAGCAGGGCGCCGCCGGGGCGGTCTATGCTCACCCGGGGGAGCCTCTGGACAGAGATGAGGATGTAGGTGAGGAGGAAGATGACCAGGGCGAGGAGCATGCTGGGAGTTCGCGGGCTTTGAAGATAAACCTTATAGATACCAAGCTATAGAACTGATGGGGATGGGCAGGCGCTGGGTCAAGGAGAAGAAGCGGGAGTACTACTACAGGAAGGCCAAGGCCGAGGCCTACAGGTCCAGGGCGGCCTACAAGCTCCTCCAGCTGAACAGGAAGTTCGGCCTCATCCGGGAGGGGAACCGGGTCCTGGACCTGGGGGCGGCCCCCGGCGGCTGGATGCAGGTGGCGGGAGAGGCCGTGGGACCGAAGGGCCTGGTGGTGGGGGTGGACCTCCAGGGGATGGAGCCCTTCCCCGGGGAGAACATGATAGCCCTCAGGGGGGACTTCACCACCCAGGGGACGCTGGAGGAGATAAGGCGGTGCATGCCCCAGGCAGATGTCGTCATATCGGACGCCTCACCCGATATATCGGGGGTCTGGGAGATAGACCACGTGAGGTCCATAGAGCTCTGCCGCACGGCCCTGACGGTGGCGCGAGGGATCCTCAAGCCAGGGGGCAACTTCCTGGCCAAGGTCTTCCAAGGCGCAGAAGTGGAGGCCTTCCTCAAGGAGGTGAAGGCCGCATTCCAGTACGTCAAGATGACCAAGCCCCAGGCCTCCAGGAGCCAGAGCGCCGAGATGTATATCGTGGCCAAGGGGAAGAGACCATAACTTTTATATAGCTTCCCCTCCAATTAACTCTGCCTTTTTGGTGATTCCATGAAAATGCCCAAGGAGAGAAGGACATACTGCTCCCACTGCAAGAAGCACACGGTCCACGAGGTGCTGCGGGTGAAGAAGCACAAGGCCAGCGAGCTCAAGGCAGGGCAGAGGCAGTTCCGGAGGGTCATGCGGGGGTACGGCGGCTTCCCGAGGCCCAAGCCGAGCGGCGCCGGGAAACCGACGAAGAAGGTGGGCCTCATCCTGAGGTGCAAGGAGTGCAAGAAGGCCCACAGCACGATAGGTTTCAGGGTAAAGAAGCTCGAGATGGAGGAGTGATGGACCTCATACCCAAGCCCGAGAGCCGCTTCCTGAAGGTCAAGTGCCTCGATTGTAGCAACGAGCAGGTGATCTTCGACTCTGCCACCACCGTGATCAAGTGCCACGTCTGCGGGAAGAGCATCGCGGAGCCCCGGGGCGGCAAGGCCAACATCCTGACCAAGAATATTACCCCCCTGGAGTGATACATTGGTAAGGAAGAGGCAGGAGATACCTAGCGAGAACGACCTGGTGATATGCACCATAACCAAGGTCTTCTCCCACGGGGCCTTCGCCAAGCTTGACGAATACGGAGATATAGAGGGCTTCATCCACATCTCGGAGGTCGCCTCCGCCTGGATAAAGAACATCAGGGACTTCGTCAAGGAGGGGCAGAAGACCGCCGCAAAAGTCTTGGCCGTGGACCCGGTGAAGGGCCACATCGATATATCCATCCGGCGGGTTGGCGAGGCCCAGCGGAAGAACAAGATGCAGGAGTGGAAGAGGTCCCAGAAGTCCGAGAAACTTCTAGAGATCATAGGGAAGGAGATCAGCAAATCTTTGGACGAGGCCTACCAGGAGGTGGGCTTCCGCCTCGAGGACAAGTACAAGGAGGTCTACGCGGGCCTCGAGGAGGCCTCGGTCCAGGGGGAGGAGGTCCTCAAGGAGATCGGCGTACCCGAGGAGTGGATAGCCCCCACGATCAAGGTGGCCAGGGAGAACATCACCATCCCCCTGGTGGACATCGTAGGGCATGTAGACCTGAGGTGCCCAGCCCCTGAGGGGGTGGAGGTGATCAAGGGCGCCCTCCTCCAGGCCAAGGAGGAGAAGCCCCACGGAGAGGTGAAGCTCGAGATCCGGTACACCAAGTCCCCCAGGTTCAGCATAAGGGTCGTCGCCCCCGACTACAAGACCGCCGAGGGGGCCCTGAAGGCGTGCGCCGAGAAGGCGATAGCCTTGGTGGAGGAGAAAGGGGGCACCGGCCAATTCCTCAGAGGCGCCAAAGGGGAGAAGGGCTGAGATGAGGATGCGGTACTGCCGGGGCTGCAGACTATATACCCTGAAGGAGAGGTGCCTGAAGTGCGGCGGTGAGACCATCAGCCCCCACCCCCCCAAATTCTCTCCGCTGGACCCTTACGGGAGGTACAGGAGGGACCTCAAGAGGGAGGTCCTGAAGAGCCATGGATAGCTTCGATATCAAGATCACCAGGAAGCCGGCCGTGGAGGCTCCGGTCCTCCTCGAAGGACTTCCAGGCATCGGGCATGTGGGGAGGATTGCGGCCAAGCACCTCTGCGTCGAGCTGAGGGCCAAGAAATTCGCCACCCTCCACTCCAACCACTTCCCGCCCCAGGTCATGATAAAGAGGTCGGGCCTCATCCAGACCATGCGGAACGACTTCTACTACTGGAAGGCAAAGGAGGAAGGGCAGAGGGACATCATCTTCGTCATAGGGAACGCCCAGGCCTCCACCCCCGAGGGGCAGTACCTCCTCAGCAGGCAGATCCTGGACGTCGTCGCCGATAGCGGGGTGGAGACGATATATACCCTGGGCGGTCTGGGGGTAGGGCATCTGGTGGAGAGGCCGAAGGTCTTCGGGGCCGTCACCCACAGGCGCTTCATCCCGGAGCTGGAGAAGCTGAACGTCATCGTCAAGAGGGGCGGGTTGGGCCAGATCATAGGGGTCTCGGGCCTCCTCCTGGTGGTGGGGAAGATCCGGGGGATAGACGGCCTCTGCCTCATGGGGGAGACCTCGGGCTTCTACCTGGATCCCAACTCTGCCAAGGCCATCCTGAACGTCCTGACCAAGCTCCTCCACCTCGACGTGGACATGGACAAGCTGACCAAGAGGGCCAAGGACGCGGAGCGGAAGGTGGCGGAGGCCCAGAAGATGGAGAAGAAGATGATGGAGGAGATGGGGATGGTCCAGAGGGAGCCCACCCCCGACGAGATGCGGTATATAGGCTAGGGCGCTTCTTCCTTTCCTTTTATAATCGCCATTATCTCCCTGTTGAGGAGCCAGACCGTGGCCAGGAAGAGGATGCTGGCCAAGAACTTCGTAACGACCACGTAATAGTTCTGCTCCTCCTCCATCAGCATCTCGAAGATGTTGTGGATCGCAAAGGCGAGCATACCCAAGGCCATGAGGTAGCCGGCCCGGGTCTTCCCGTTGGTGGCTATGAGGAAGCTATAGTAGGTCGCTACAGCCTGGATGGCGAACTGGAGGAGGTTGAGGGCCAGGACCAGGTTCATGGGTACATCTATATACCTATATCTTATTTAAACCTCTCCCTTAGGCATATTTATCTATCCACAGCCCTCTCTAGCAAATGAGTATACAATGCTCCAGCTGGACTGCGACTTCCATATCCACAGCCGGTACTCGGCCGGGACCTCCGACAGCATGAACTTCGAGAACATCGCCAGCCAGGCGCCCCTGAAGGGCCTCCAGGTGGTGGGGACAGGGGACGCCCTCCACCCCCGGTGGCTGGAGGCGATGAGGGCCCTGGCGGAGTCCTCGGACGGGGTCCTGGAGAGGGACAGGTGCAAGTTCGTGGCCACGGTGGAGGTGGAGGATGCCCACCGGGTCCACCACCTCCTCTTCCTCCCTGGCATAGCGGCTGCCGAAGGGCTCCGGGAGGCCCTCAAGGACAGGGCAGTGGACCTGGATACCGACGGCAGGCCCCACCTCAGGATCGAGGGGGCAGAGCTGGTGGACCTCGTCATGGAGGCGGGGGGTTTCCTGGGCCCGGCCCACGCCTTCGTCCCCTGGACGAGCGTCTACAAGGAGTACGACAGCCTGAAGGCGTGCTACGGGGATCGCCTGAAGGA
>JACQPM010000098.1 GCA_016207475.1 Methanobacteriota archaeon
GCGCTCCTCGGCCGCGAGGGAGATAGAAAGCTTCCTCAAGTCCAAGGGATATACGGTGAGGGACCTCAAGATCTCGGGTGGAGACAAGATACTCCTCGGCAGAGAAGAGGGGGGCAGATTCACGGCCCTCACCGAGGCCGACATGGTGATCCTGGGCGGGGGGAGCGTAAAGTACATCCTCCGGATCCAGGAGGGCGAGAGCCTCCAGGAGCTCATAGGCACCTACGGCGCAGTCAACCTCTCCACGCACCTCGTGAGGGGGAAGGAGCGCATGGGGACAGAGGGCGCTGCCCTGATCCTGGTGACAGAGTGGGACGAGGGCTCCAGGAGACCCGAGGAGCTCGGCCTCTTGAAGGGTCTCCTCAAGGGCTGGAGCGGTTCCCTCAAGGACCTCCATATCTGCCGGAAGATAGGCTTTTACAAGGAATTTGAGAGGCTAGCTGCCAGGAAGGAATAACCCTATAACTATCTTCCACCTGTAAGGCAAAAGCTTAAGTAGCACCAGGGCGAGGGGACCTCTGGTCGGATCCATGCGGAAGCAAGATTCCAAGATCTACCGGGAGGGGCCGGATGGGGGTTACACTCTCGAGGCCGAGAGGATAAAGGACGTGACCTACAGCCTGGAAGAGAGGAAGATCGTCTCCATCACCTTACTGGACGGCACCAGGATGGAGGTGGGGGCCCTGGAGGTACCGGCCGGGCTGGAGGAGAGAGAGCTCGACGGGGAGGAAAGGTCCAGGGCCGCGGACTACGCCTTCTCCCTCCTGTTCTGGAAGTACCTCATCGCCAATGACGAGGTCCTCAGCAACATCGTAGCCGATGTCGTAACAGAGGTTCTCTCGACCCCAAAGGCCCAGAGGGACCTGACGACGCGGAATTAGGGTAAGCTTTATATCCCTGCGAGGAGCCCTCTCTCCAGGGACATGGTCTCTATAATCATAATCTGCCTACTAGCCAGCTTTCTGACGTCATACCTGATGGTTCCCCTCTGGGCCAGGGCCGCCAGGAAGGTGGGGCTGGTGGGGCGGGACATGAACAAGCCCTCCAAGCCAGAGGTGGCGGAGATGGGAGGCGTCGCCGTGACCGCAGGGTTCGTGGCCGGGGTCCTCACCTACATAGGCCTCACCACATTCTACTTCCGGGGCATGGACGAGAACCTCATCTACATCTTCGCGGCCCTCTCCACGGTCCTGAGCGTCACCATAGTCGGCATAATAGACGACGTCCTTGGATGGAAGGCGGGGCTCAAGCAATGGCAAAAGCCACTTCTCACCCTCCCCATCGCCCTCCCCCTGATGGCGGTCAATGCCGGGGAGACCACGATGAGCCTCCCGGTCCTCGGCACGGTGAACTTCGGCATACTGTACCCCCTCCTCATCATCCCCCTGGCCCTCACCGGGGCCGCCAACGGCTTCAACATGCTGGCCGGCCTGAACGGCCTCGAGGCCGGGATGGGGGCCATCATCCTCACAATCCTGGGGTACGTGGCATGGCAGACGGGGTCCGGTTGGGTCGCGGTCCTGGCCCTGAGCATGGTCTTCTCGCTCCTGGCCTTCCTCCGTTACAACTGGTACCCTGCCCGGGTCTTCCCCGGGAATACCTTCACCTACACCGTGGGGGCTACCATCGCCAGCGTGGCGATATTGGGGAACATGGAGAAGGTGGCCGTGGTCCTCTACGCCCCCTACTTCCTAGAGCTCCTCCTCAAGGCCAGGACAGGTATGCGGGGCGAATGTTACGGCACGCCAAGGGAGGACGGCACCCTCGCACCGCCAGGGGAGGTCCAGTCCCTGACCCACATAGTCATGGGTCTCGGGGGGCTGGGGGAGAGGGGGGTGGTGGCGGTCATCCTCCTGGCCCAGGTCCTCCTGGGGGCCACCGTCCTCTATCTCATGGTCTAGCGATGAAGCCCAAGGTATGCCTGGCCTGCTCCGCCGGTGGACATCTCACCGAGCTCCTCTCCGTGAAGGAGGCGTGGGAAGGATACGAACACTTCCTCGTCACCTTCCAGAGGGAAGATACCGCAGGGATGGAGGGCAAGATATACTATATCGAGGACCCCCGGAGGAACCCCCTGCAGCTCCTCAGGAACATCTTGCAGGCCCTGCGGGTCGTCTTAGAGGAGAGGCCCGGGGCGATAATAACCACCGGTGCAGGCGTCGTCGTCCCCCTCTGCTACATAGGGAAGCTCTTAGGGTCCAAGATAATATACATAGAGAGCTTCGCCAGGATCGACTCTCCGTCCCTCACCGGCAGGCTCCTTTATCCCATAGCCGACCTCTTCTTCGTCCAGTGGGAGGCCCTCCTGGAAAAATACGGGAGAAAAGCCCGTTACGGGGGTGGGATATTCTGATCCTGGTGGTCGTCGGTACCCACGTCCAGCCCTTCGAGCGCCTGGTACGCGCGATGGACCAGCTGGCGCCGCGGCTGGGGGAGGAGGTGGTGATCCAGAGAGGCAACACCGGCTACCTGCCCAGGAACGCGCGGTCCTTCGCCTTCGCCCAGCGGGAGGAGATGGAGCGCCTGAACCGGGAGGCCCGCATCGTCGTCACCCACGGCGGCGCCGGGTCCATCGTCTACGCCCTCCAGTCCGGGAAGCCCGTGGTCGCCGCTCCGCGATTGGCCAGGTACGGGGAGCACATCAACGACCACCAGGTGGAGCTGGTCAGGGCCCTGGAGAAGGGGGGCAGGGTCATAGGCGTCTACGAGATCGGAGATCTGGAGGGGGCCATCGAGAAGGCCGCCAGGATGGAACCCCGAGTCAGGCCGCGGCCTCCCATGGTGGGGATCATAAGGGCCTACCTGCAGGGCATGGAAGACGGAAAGGTTTAAACCGTTAACACTGGGAGTAAATGGCAATGAAGGTCCTCCTCCTGAATCCGCCCTTCCTGGACAGGTTCTCCCGCTCCTCCAGGAGCCCTGCCATCTCCAAGGGCGGCACGCTGTACTACCCACTCTGGCTCGCCTACGCCGCCGGGGTCCTGGAGAAGGAGGGGCTGGACGTGACGCTCATCGACGGGCCTGCCAGGGGGTACAACAGGGAGGACGTGGTCAGGGAGGCCGAGAGGTTCAGGCCGGAGCTGACGGTCCTGGACACCAGCACCCCCAGCATAAAGAACGACATAGAGGTGGCCGGGGCGATAAAGGAGGCCACGGGCTCCTTCACCACCCTGGTGGGGACCCACGTCTCCGCGTTGCCTGAGGAGGCCCTCCGGCACCCTGCCGTGGACTCCGTGGCCAGGCGGGAGTACGATTACACGCTGCGGGACCTGGCCCACGCCATGGAAGAGGGCCGGGGCCTGGAGGAGGTCCAGGGCCTGAGCTACCGGGAGGGGGAGCGGATAGTCCACAACCCGGAGCGTCCCTTCATCGAGGACCTGGACGAGATCCCCTTCGTCAGCGCCGTCTACAAGCACTACCTCCGGGTGGAGGACTACTTCTATGCCGCCAATCTGCACCCGGTCATCACTATCCTCTCGGGGCGGGGCTGCCCCTACAGGTGCGTCTACTGCCTCCTACCCCAGACGATGAACGGGAGACGCTACAGGCTGAGGAGCCCGGCCAACTTCGTGGCGGAGCTGGAGTACATCCGGCGGGAGTTCCCCCAGGTGAAAGAGGTCTTCATCGAGGACGACACCCTCACGGCCAACAGGGCCCGGTGCCGGGAGATATCCGATATGATCCTGGAGAGAGGACTCAAGATAACGTGGTCTGCCAACTCCAGGGCCGATGTGGACCTGGAGACGATGCGCAAGATGCGGGCCGCAGGGTGCAGGCTCTTCTGCGTCGGCTTCGAGAGCGGCACCCAGGAGGTCCTCGACACGATCCACAAAGGCACCGAGATAGGGAAGATAAGGCAGTTCATGCGGGACGTGAAGGAGGCCGGGATCCTGGTCCACGGGTGCTTCATGCTCGGCTGCCCTGGGGAGACTAGGGAGACGATAGAGAGGACC
>JACQPM010000011.1 GCA_016207475.1 Methanobacteriota archaeon
ACAGGATTTTCAATGCGGGTGAACCCTTTGAGCTGAGGGTGAGGCCCTTCGTCAACTGCCGGGACCTCCATTCCAACCTCCATTCCAATGCCGTGAGCTGGGGCTTCCAGGGGGAGGCCGGGGAGAAGGTCCTGGCCATCAGGGCCAACTTCGAGGGCGCCCCGCCCCTCATCATCGGCTCGGACCGGGGGGTCTACCACGACGAAAACTTCTGGATAAGGGATATGATATACGAGGAGGAGGGGGCCCGGGGCTATGACGACAGGGAGGACCACTTCTCGCCCGGGGAGTTCATGTTCACCGTGGGAAAAGGTATGGAAGAGCTCCACGTCCTGGCGGTGGGCGGTGACCCGAAGGGCGAGGTCTTCGACCCCCTCTATAAAGGCCTGAAAGGCCTCCTGAAGCTGGAGATCGATAGGAGGAAGGCCCTCCTCCCCAAGGAGAAGAACCCAGACCCCATCCAGGCGCTCCTCCTGGCCGCTGACGCCTTCCTGATAGACGGGCCCCGGGGGGCCGGGATCGTGGCCGGCTACCCCTGGTTCGGCGAGTGGGGTAGGGACACCGTGATCGCCCTCCCGGGCCTGACGCTGGTCACCGGCAGGTTCGAGGTGGCCAGGGCCATCCTGAAGAGGTACGCCTCCCACGCCAGGAGGGGGCTCATCCCGAACCTCTTCGTAGAAGGAGGCGAGGCAGAGTATAACTCTGCCGACGCCTCCTTATGGTTCCTCCAGGCCACGGGGAAGTACCTGGGGTACACCCGGGACTACGCCTTTGTCAAGAAGGAGCTCTGGCCCACGGTGAAGGGGATCGTGGAGGCCTACAGGGACGGGACGGATTATAATATACATATGGACAAGGACGGACTCATCGCCGCTGGCGCTCCCGGGGTCCAGCTCACCTGGATGGACGCCAAGATAGGGGATCAGGTCGTGACGCCGCGGGAGGGGAAGGCGGTGGAGGTCAACGCCCTCTGGTACAGCGGCCTCAGGCTGGCCTCGGAGCTGGCAGGTAAGTTCGGTGAGAGGGATGAATATGGGGCCCTGGCGGCGAGGGCCAGGGAGGGGTTCCAGGCCTTCTGGAATGAAAATGAAAAATGCCTCTACGACGTCCTGGGCACGAAACCCGATCCCTCGGTGAGGCCCAACCAGCTCCTGGCCCTCAGCCTAGGGCCCCTCCTGCCCAGGGAGAGGGAGGAGATGGTCCTGAGGAAGGTCTGGAGGGAGCTCCTCACCCCCCACGGCCTCAGGTCCCACTCCCCCAGGGACCCGAGGTACAGTGGGAGGTACGAGGGGGACCAGCGCCAGAGGGACACGGCCTACCACCAGGGGACTGTGTGGCCCTGGCTGATGGGCCCCTTCATCACGGCCTACCTCAGGCTCCACCCGGAGGGGAGGGATATTGCGGAGCGGTACATCCTGGAGCCTTTCCTGGGTCACCTCCGGGAGGGCGGGGTAGGCTACATATCCGAGATATTCGACGGGGACGGGCCCCACCAGGCGAGGGGGTGCATGGCCCAGGCCTGGTCGGTTGGCGAGATACTCAGGGCCTATTTCGAGGATATAAAGGGGGCGCGACGTTAGCATTACCAGTTTTAATAGGAGGGGGCCTATGGGGCTGGGGAGGGCCTATAGCTTGTAGATCTCCAGCATCCGCTTGGTGACCTTGGGCCAGGTGAACTCCCTCTCCACCTTCTCCAGTCCCCGCTCCCCCATGGCCCGGACCCCCACGGGGTCGTCGATGACGTAGTTTATCCCCCAGGCGATGGACTCGGGGTTGATGAAGACCTTCACCCCGTCCCGGAAGTTCTCTATGTTGTCCCTCAATCCCCCCACCTCCGTCCCCACCACAGCCCTCCTGGCGGACCAGGCCTCGAGGAGGACCATCCCGAAGGGCTCGTTCCTGCTGGGGATGCAGACTATGTCTGCGGCGTTGAGGAGGTCCACGTACTCGCCGTCGGGGACATAGCCCAGGAAGCGGGTCGCCTGGTCCACGCCCAGGACCCGGGCCCGGTGCTCGAGATGGCCCCGCATATCCCCCTGCCCGGCGATGACGAACCTCGCGTCCCACCGGTGGCCCAGGACTCTGGGTATGGCCTCCACCAGGAGGTCGGGCCCCTTCTGGTGGACGAGGCGCCCTATGAAGAGGATGGTCGGGGCCAGGGGGTGGATGCCGTACCGGGCCTTCACCCGACCCGGGTCCACCTCCCGCTGGAAGCGCCTTGGATCTATGCCATTCGGTACCACGTGGATCTTCTCCTCGGGGTGCTTGTAGAGCCAGGCTATCTCCCCCTTCATTGCTCTGGAGACCGTGGTGATCCTGTCTGCTATCAGCCCTCCGTACCACTCCTTCCCGCTGATCTCGTGGAACTCCCACCAGGACCCGAAGGCGTTCCCGTTCCGCCCGAACTCCGTGGAGTGATAGGTGAGGATTGCAGGGCTTCGCCCTCTCTGCTTCAGCTCGTGGAGCGCTTCAACGGTATGCCAGTCGTGGCCGTGGATGACGTCGAACCTCCCGAAGCTCTCCACGGCGGCCAGGCGCCGGACCATCGCCCTCCCCATGTTCCAGCAGTAATCTATGATGTTGGAGCCTGGGGCGAATGTGCATCGGTGGTAAGATACGCCGTTCACTATGCCGTGCTCCTCCTGCCCATCCCCCCGGCGGGTGAAGAGGTGGACCTCGTGCCCCTCGGCCGCGAGGCCCTCGGCCAGGCCCGTCACAGCAGGAGCCAGGCCGCCGGTCCTGACGGAGTGCATGGACTCCCAGGAGAGGAGGGCTACGCGGAGCATCTCCATCAGAGGGCCCCCCTCAGCGCCCTCACCCGCCCGGCTACCAGGCGGTGGAGCTCCTCGGGCCCGCCCTTGAGGCCCCGTATCTTGTCGGCCAGGGCCCCGTCCCCCACGGTGAACCTCACCCACCGCTCCAGGTCCCCATTGGCGGTGTGGAAGGCGATGGAGGCCGGGGGCGCGAGCTTTATGGTGCAGGAGAGCTCCTCCAGGCTGTGGGCCGAGACACCCACGTACCGCTCCTCCTCGTGATAGTGCATCCCCCTCTCCGGCGGGAGGACCCTGAGGAGGTAGGTGGCGGCCTTATGGGGCTCATCCAGTTTCGCAGCCACCCGGGCCTGGAAGTCCTCCAGGATGTTGGTGAAGGCCCGGAAGGCCTCGAAGGGGGGCTGCTGGGAGAAGTAACCGTGGACTATCCCCGGGGCCCCGCCGGCGATGAACATGTAGTAGAGGTGGTCGCTGATCTGGAGGAGGCGCCAGAGCCTCAGGAGCCGCTCGTCCCGGGCCCTCCTCACTGGCCTTTCGAGGCCCTTGAGGGCGTGGTAGCAGGTCCTCTGCATGTCGTTGCTCAGCCAGGCCCCCGTGTCCCTCTCGATGTCGGCCCAGGAGACCGTCGCATAATCGTCCACGTCCAGCTCCCCCACGGGCTCGTGGTGCTCCACGAGCTCGGAGGGGGTCCTGAAGGAGAGCTCAGGGTAGCGGAGGACCTCCCCCGGCAGCCACCTGAGGAACTCCAGGATCCCGGTCTCCTGCCAGTGGTGCTCCCCGAAGGTCTCGTAGTCCATGAAGAGGTTTATGCACTGGCCTTGAGAGGCCCTGAGCCAGGAGGCGTACTTGTCGGCGGTCAGGGGCCACTCGGGCCACCAGCGGGACGAGAACCGGAAGGCTATGTCGTCGGCCAGGCGGTAGTTCCTGAGGAGCACCCGAATCCCGGAACCTTTGGTTCTGTAGAGGTGGTTGGGGGATCGCCAGCCCAGAATGCGCTCCGCCCCCTCGGTGAATATCCCCTTGTACCCCATCCCCTCCACCGCCTTGGCTATGGAGTTGTTGTAGACGAACTCCGTGTTCTCGAAGACCTTCGGCTTGTAGCCGAAGAGCGAGCTCATGGCCTCGGTGTGGAGCCGCACCTGCTCCACGAACTCTTCCTTCTCCGTGGAGAAGAGGCTCGCCAGGGAGTGGTAGTAGGTCTGGTCCAGGAGCTCCACGCACCCCGTATCGACCAAGCTTTTGAAAGAATCTAAGAGTTCTGGCGCCCAGCGCTCGCACTGCTCCAGGAAGACCCCCGAGAGGCTGTAGGCCACCTTGAACCTCCCGCCGTGGCGCTCTATGTTCTCCAGTACCACGGCGTTGGCCGGGAGGTAGCACTTCCCGGCCACCCGCTGGAATATCTCCTTGTTCCAGGCGTTGTTGAAGTAGAGCTCGAAGAGGTCCTCGGGCTTCGCCCCCCGGGCCATCTCCCTGGTGAAGGACCTGTTCAGGCGGAGGGGCTGGTGGACCTCGAAGCCGAGGCAGATGTCTGGCATTAGAAGACCTCTTTAAATTCCTTCTCCTATTTTAATTAC
The DNA here is from genome assembly GCA_016207475.1 of Methanobacteriota archaeon. GTDB lineage: Archaea > Hydrothermarchaeota > Hydrothermarchaeia > Hydrothermarchaeales > JACQPM01 > JACQPM01. The sequence goes on from JACQPM010000011.1 coordinate 4,346, forward strand.
CGTCCTGAAAAAGGGGAAAGCGGGTACAAAAATTGATTATCAGGCATGATTTTGTTATTTACTCTCCATTGATATATACCTACCCCTTCTCCAGCGCCGCTACGGCGCAGATCTCCCTCTGGGCAAGAGGAGGCCCCCTGTACATGAGGACCGTCCTGAACCTCTCCCTGAAGCCGAAGCTATGGACCGTCTCCAGGGCCTCGCCGTTCTTCTCCGGGACGGATATCCAGACCTCCCCCTCCAGCCCGGCCAGCTCCGCCTCCAGGAGCCCCCGGGAGGAGCTCGGGTGAGAGACCCAGGGGCCGATCTCCGCGCCCGTATAGGATCGCCTCCCCATGATATAGCCGGCGATGCACCCTCCTTCCCTCTGGACCTTGCAGAGGTCGGGGAATTCAGCCGCCAGCCGCCTTAGGAGCTTCCCCCTCCCGTCCCCGAAGCGGGGGGTGTCGAAGGCCACGAGTTCGTCCACATCCACGGCATCGCCCGCCCCCCTCCCGCCCCTGCCCGGGCCCGAGAAGGTTATTATGCCCCCATCGCCCTCGAACCCCATGTACCTGTAGAAGTCCGTGAGCCACTCGTAAGCGTATATCCCCACGGTCCTGTGACCCTTGGCGGCCAGGGAGGCCAGGGCGTGGACCACCAGCCCCTTCCCGTACCCGAGCCCCCGGTATCCTGACCTCACGACCAGGTTCCCGAGCCAAGCGCTCCTCCCGTGGCGGAGGGTGGTCACCATCCCGACCCTCTCCCCGCCCTCCAGGGCCACGAAGGAACCGCCTGGCTCCAGCTCCAGGAGGCGGATTATATCCCGTTCACCGTAAGCCCAGCCCTCCTCCCTTGTCAAGGCCAGGGCGAAGTCCAGGTCCCCGGGGCCCATGGCCCGCACCTCCAGCGCCATGTCCAACCATCGCCAGATAACTTCATAAACCTTCCATCCAAAGGGTCTTCGAGGGTTATGGGCTACGCCATCGAGACCCGGGACCTGACGAGGGTCTTCCGCTCCAGCGCCGAGGTGGTAGCCCTGGACAGGGCTACTATCCAGGTGAGGGAGGGGGAACTCTTCGGCGTCCTGGGCCCCAACGGGGCAGGGAAGACCACGCTCATCAAGATCCTGTGCACCCTCCTCCTCCCCACCTCAGGGAAGGCCTTCGTGGGGGGATGGGACGTGGAGGGGGAGCCCCAGAAGATCAGGGAGGTAATAAACATGGTGAGCGGGGGGGAGGTCTCGGGCTACGGCCTCCTGACGGTGAGGGAGAACCTCTGGCTCTTCTCCCAGCTCTACGGCATCCCCGGGGGAGAGGCCCGGGATAGGATAGGCGACCTCCTGAAGGTGGTCGGCCTCGAGGCCAGGGCCGACACGAAGGTGAACAGGATCTCCTCGGGGGAGAGGCAGAAGATGAACCTCTGCCGTGGGCTGGTCACCGACCCGAAGATCCTCTTCCTGGACGAGCCCACCCTGGGGCTGGACGTCAACGCCTCCAGGGCCATCCGCTGTTACGTGAAGAGCTGGCTCGCTGAGAGGCCGGGTCGGACGATCCTCCTCACCACCCACTACATGCATGAGGCCGAGGAGCTCTGCGACAGGGTGGCGATAATCGACAGGGGGAAGGTCCTGGCCTGCGACACCCCCTCGGCCCTGAAGAGGAGGGTGGAAGGGGAGGCCAGTTTCCGGCTGGAGGTGGCCCTGACGGACCTGGGCCTGGAGGAGATGGGGCAGCTCCCGGGGGTCAGGTGGTTCTTCAGGGAGGACAAGCCCGAGCGGGGGGTGACGGAGATGCGCTTCATCCTGGAGGATGAGGCGGTGATCCCCAGCATCATCACCCGCCTGGTGGAGAAGAAGGTGAGGGTCCTCCACCTGTCCAAGACGGAGCCTACCCTGGAGGACACCTTCGTCAAGATAGTGGGGAAGACCATATGAGCCTGGAGCGGAACATGAGGTGCGTCTACGCCAGGGCCTACGTGAGGATCCTGGGGGCGAACCGGGAGCTGAGCTGGGTCTTCTTCGACACCTTCCTCCCCCTCCTCGGGGTAGCGGCCTTCGTCTACATCTACAAGGCCACCACCCAGGACCCCGAGGTCCTCAATACCCTCCTGACCAGGGTCATCCTGGGGGGGTCCATGGCCGCCTTCTGGATGAACGTCCTCTGGGGGATGGGGGCGAACTTCTACTACGAGAAGGAGAATGGCAACCTGGAGCTCTTCCTAATGGCCCCCACCTCCCGCATGGCCCTGCTCCTGGGCATGGCCATAGGCGGGCTCTTCAACACCACCTTCCGGGCCATATCCACCGTCCTCCTGGGCAGCGTCATCTTCGGGGTCTCCTTCGCCCTCACCTCCCCCCTCCAGCTGCTGGCCGTCTTCTTCCTCACCCTCCTGGCCCTCTACGGCCTGGGGATCCTCTTCGCCTCCCTCTTCCTCATGTACGGCCGCGAGGCCTGGCACATCTCCAACCTCCTCCAGGAGCCCATCTTCCTCCTCTCGGGCTTCTACTTCCCTGTCCGCTTCCTGGGGTTCTATGTGGTGACCATAGCTTCCTTCATTCCCCTCACCCTGGGGCTGGATGCCATGAACCAGATCCTGGGCGGGCGCTACGCGCTGGAGTGGGGCCTGTTGCCTGTGGGGACGGAGATAGGCATCCTTGCCATCCTCTCCATCCTCTTCGTCTTGATGGCAAAGTACGCCCTGGCCTACATGGAGGAGAGGGGGCGGAGGGAGGGGTCCCTCGTCCTCAAGTTCCAGTGATGCCTATGCGGGAGTTCTGGACCTTCCGGCACGCTGCCTGGCTCGGCTGGCAGACGGAGAGCAACTGGACGGACCCCCTCCTCTTCGCCACCTATTCGGTCATAAGGCCCATAACGACGACCCTCATGGTGGTCCTGATGTACTGGTTCGTGGGCTCCAAGGAGACCAGCCTCTTCGAGCTGATGTTCCTCGGAAATACCCTCTACATGTACATCTTCAACGTCCCCTTCGGCATATCGTACGTGATCATGGAGGACCGGGAGCACTACAAGGTCCTGAAGTACCTCTACATCTCCCCGGCCAACATCTATGTATACCTGATGGGCAGGGGCGTCTCTAAGTTCGTCATCACCACCGTGGCCGTGGCCATAACCCTGGCCTTCGGGGTCCTCTTCCTCGGTGTGCACATAGCCCTGGGGACCATCAACCCCCTCTTCCTGGCCGCGTCCTTCGTCCTGGGCCTTACCGGCCTCATAGCCTTCGGCACCATCATGGCCGGTATCTCCCTCCTGGTGGCCAGGCACAACTTCTATATCGGCGAGAGCCTGGCCGGCATCTTCTACCTCTTCTGCGGCGTGGTCTTTCCAATCTCAGTATTGCCCTGGTGGGGCGAGGCCCTGGGCAAGGTGATACCCATCACCTACTGGCTCGAGGCCACCCGCCGCTCCCTCCTGGGCTTCGGCGATCCAACCCTGGCCCAGCTGACGGATATGGAGGTCTTCGGCATACTGGCCTTCTCGACCCTCCTCCTCCTGGCCCTCTCGGTGGTCCTCTTCAGGGCCTACAACCACGTGGCCAGGGCGAGGGGCGTGATAGATATGACGACATGGTACTAGTCACTTATAAGCCTCGAACCCCTTCCCCAGGTAGCCGGCAGCGATCCTGAGCTTCATGATCTCGTCGGCGCCCTCGTAGATGCGGCATACCCGGGTGTCCACCAGGTGCCGGCCTGGGCGGTAGAGGAAGGACCATCCCCTCCCACCGTAGATCTGGACCGCCCGATCCGCGGCGTCCCAGGCGGCGTTGGTGGCCATGAACTTGGCCTCGGCCACGGCCGCGTCCGCCACCTCCCGCAGCTCCTTGGTGGGTTCGGCCTCGTACTCGTCCACGAGCCCAGCGGCCCTGGCGACCATCAGCCGGGCTGCCTCCAGCTCTGTCTTCATGTAGGCGATGTGCTCCTGGATCAGCTGGTGCCTGGCGATTACTTTACCGTGCTGCACCCTCTCCTTGGCGTAATTCGCGGCCTCGCGGAGGCAGTCCGATATGATCCCTGCGCAGCCTGCAGCCACCCCCAGCCGCCCGTTCATGAGCCCGTACCTGGCGACGGCCCAGCCCTCGTCCCTCTCGCCCAGGAGGTTCGCCTTAGGGATCCTGTAATCCCGGAGCTCGAACATGGCCGTGTCGCTCGTGGGCATCCCCATCTTTGCCACCAGCTC